>JAZDIE010000261.1:0-5306 GCA_043805295.1 Pseudomonadota bacterium | reverse complement strand
ACGTTGAGTCATTCCACGACGAAGCGCAACGCAGCAGATGGACTTTTTACAAATCCGTCTTATTTGGCGGCTATTTCGCCTTCAGCCCAAATTACCAAGCCTGTAGTATACGGGGTTTCCAGTTTTTCATTGCTTGGCATGATGCGTATAGTGAGGCCGAACCGGCCAGTTTTATTGCACAAAATTTTACCCCTATAGCGGTAATTCCCTTTACTGGACTCCTGAATCGGCTCCATAGGTTGTATATCCCGTTCTATGAATTCATATCTTAGATTAAGGGGGCCATAATATACGGCGACATCAACATCCTCTGGCGTAAGCCCTGCCAGGCGAACATCCGCCTCAACAGTAAGTTCGGAGTTGATCGGCAGGTCCACTGTGTCGCTTGCCTGTATATTTGTTATTTTTATAGAGTCCCAATTTGTCATTAGCTTTTGCCGCCAGCTTGCAAGATTATGCGCGCCGGCCATGTTGTCCTTGGTTAGCTCATTCCATCTGCGCGCGCAACCTACATAAAACCTGTGGGCATACTGCTGAACCATCCTGTGACTGTTAAAGACCGGGCATAGGTTACGCATTGCGTTCTTCATTATGTTAACCCAGGCATTGGGCGTATTGTCCTGCCCTCTGTCGTAGAAGAGAGGGATAACTTCGGTTTCCAATAAGTTATATACATCCCTGCTTTCTATATCGTCTTGCAACTCCTTGTCTTCGTATGTTTCTCCCCTTCCAATGGCCCATCCGTATTTTGGATCATACCCCTCAATCCACCATCCATCCAGAACGCTCATATTAAGAGTCCCGTTTGGAATAGCCTTCATGCCGCTTGTGCCGCACGCCTCCAAAGGGCGTCTGGGGGTGTTCAGCCAAAGGTCTACGCCTTGCACCAAGTGCCTGGATACTTTGATGCTATAGTCTTCCAGGAAGATGAACCGGTTCTGAACGTTATATTCCCGTGCAAAATGTGTAATCTCTTTGATCAAATCCTTTCCCTTTGTATCAGCAGGGTGTGCCTTGCCAGCGAATATGATTTGTATTGGCCGTTTAGTATCTGTGAGCAGCTTTACAAGGCGTTCCTTATCCCGCAGAAGGATTGTCGCCCGTTTATAGGTGGCAAAGCGTCTCGCAAACCCGATTGTCAGCACCTCAGGATGGAGCGCTCCGGTGGCGGCTTCCAGTTCGCGGATTGAGCCGCCTCTTTTCTCAGCCTGTTTTCGTAAGCACTGTCGTGTATATGTGACCAGGTGTTCGCGCGCCCGTTCATGGGTATGCCAGAGTTCTGAGTTGGATATCTCATCCACGCGTTTCCAAACCTTTTCGCTGTCAGGATCTTCCATCCATTTTGGGCCAAGGTATCTGTTAAAGAGTCTGGACATATCTCGGGATATGAACGTAGGAATATGTATCCCATTTGTGATATATTCTATTGGGATATCCTCGGTTGGATTTTTAGGCCAGATTTGTTTCCACATGTTTTGCGAGACCTGCGAGTGGAGTTTGCTTACGCCGTTTGTATGAGATGAAAGCCTTAAAGCAAGGACAGTCATACAGAATTGCTCATTATCGTTCCATGGATTTTCCTTTCCGAACGCGAGAAGCACTTTAAATGCAATTCCCATGCTTTGGGCATAGTCGGAGAAGTATTGCGCCATTAGTTCCGAGGGAAAGACATCATTTCCTGCGGGTACCGGCGTGTGAGTGGTAAAGGCATTTGTGGCTATAACCAGCTCTCTTGCCGCGTCAAAGGAGAGTTTTTCTTTTTCCTGGAGGCTTCTTATCCGTTCCAGCGCTGAGAAGGCCGAGTGTCCTTCATTCATATGGAACACATTAGCCTTAATTCCGAGTCGGTCGAGCGCCCGCACACCCCCTATGCCAAGCACTATTTCCTGTCTGATTCGCATCTCGCGGTCTCCGCCGTATAATCTTGTAGTAGTGTAACGCATGTCAGCCGGGTTCAACTCGGTGTTAGTGTCAAGGAAATATAGGGGCACCCTCCCAACCATGGTTTTCCATATCTGTATATGAACCGGTTTTCCCTGGAGTTTTACTTCTACCATGATTGGTGTGTCGTTTTCATCTCGTATTAATTGCACAGGGAGATTGGCAAAGTCGTTTTCAGGGTATTCTTCCTGTTGCCATCCATCGGCGTTCAGATATTGATGAAAATACCCTTCCTGGTAGAGAAGTGATACGCCTACAATAGGATAGTTCAGGTCGCTGCATGATTTTAAATGATCTCCCGCAAGGATTCCTAGTCCGCCGGAATATGTCCTCAGGCATTCTGCAATGCCAAACTCCATTGAGAAATAAGCGACCTGACAATTGCCGCGGCACCTTTTTACAAGGGGATTTTGGCCTGAGGCAGTGATATATTCCTTAAAGGTTTCGTGTACCCTTTTTAATTCTGACAAGAAACCAGGATCTTCCGCCAGGTCTTCCAGCCGGTTTTGGTCAATCCTGCCAAGCAAATATACAGGGTTGTTGTCCGAATTTTTCCATAGCTCAGGATCAATCTGCCTGAACAGTGTGGACGCCTCCGGATGCCAACTGAACCAAAGGTTTTCGGCAAGCTCTTTAAGGGGGGCCAAGGGTTCGGGCAATGTAGGCACTACTGTAAATTTGGCAAGTGGTTTCATGAGGTTTTCTCCTTAGTCAAGTTCTATGACCTCAGTTTCATCAGTTTCTGTGATCGTAAAGCTGGTCATGGGAATAAGAGGATTCACCTGGCATTCCCTTACAATAAGATCCCATTGAGTATCTGAGGCACCTTTTATATGGATACTGTACGGTATAGTGAATTCTGTATCTTCAGAAAAATTATCAAATGCAATGCATTGCGTCAAGGAGTCCTGGCCATCATAATAATCTGCACGTTTGATTCTCAACGGATTTTCATGGTACCAAATTCTTTCAAGGATATCTCCGTTTGATTTAAAGAGGGTTAGAATTGTTTGAGTGTTATCAGAGGATTTTTCCAGTTGCGCCCCTTTATAGGAGGATATCGGCACAGAACCTCGCAGGAGTTTGAGGATATCTGCGGGCATGAAACTAATATGTATAATGCGAGCTAAATTTTCAGGCGTTGCTTTCCCTGCGTAAAGCTGGTTTCGCTGATATAAAAAGAACGATATATTTTTTTCGTCCATTGCGAATGCGCCGAAAGGTTGCCCCCAGGGGCTTAGGAGATCTAGCCTAAGGAGGTTGGGTAATCTGGCAATCCATATAGCGCGGTAGATTTCAGTTTTATTGTTATCGATAATGGTCAGCTTCCCCTTTGCCCTTATGCTGGTTATACCCCCGTTATTTTTTTGGATTAGACGAATAGCAGCCTCTGCTTTGGGCAGGATAGTCGGGGCGATATACTCCCGATGCGTGCATCCGGTGATAATGAAACAGATCAGGGATAAAAAGATAGTGTAAAATTTGATGGCTTTGCAAAAAGCTCTATCCACGGACCACAGACCGTGGTCTGTAGTTTGTAGTTTGTCGTCTCTGATCTCTGGTCTATAATTGCGTTGATTTTCTATTTGGTTGCCCCCGCTTTTTCATGAGCATTTTTGATTTGTTTCTTGAGGTTTTTTATTTTATTTTGAAGTTTAACAGTGTCCTCATCTTTTTTGCTTAGTGATTTTTCATAGTACTTCAGGGCGTGAGAGAGGTTGTTTACTTTTATATAGGCATCTCCCAGGTGTTCCATTATTAGTGGATCATCAGATGAAAGATTAACTGCTTTTTCGAGCCAGATAACAGCGTGCTCGAAAAGTCCCTGCTTATAATAAACCCAGCCCAGACTATCGGTTATGTAGCCGTCGTTGGGTTTTAGTTCCAGCGCTTTTTCAATAAGTTTTTGGGCCTCGTCTAAATGTATGCCGAGATCTGTATAAGTATAGCCCAGATAATTAAGCGCTTCTGCATAGTCAGGAGCAAGCTCTATGGCTTGTTTCATCTCCTTGATACATAACTCCTTTGCGTCTATCTTGTCATAAAGCACTCCCAGCCGGAAACGATATTTAGGGTTTTCCGGATCAAGGCGCACTGCATTTTTGGTCTCTGCGAGTGCGCGTGGATAGTCTTCCTTCTCTCCATACAAGGATCCTAATGCCATAAGAATGTCTGGCACATCCGGTTTTTCTTTATTAGCCAGCAAAAGAGTTTCTATGGCCTTTTCTGTCTGATCCTGACGCTGATAGAGATAGGCGATCTGTATTGCTGCGTTTACATAGTGCTCGGAGTCTGGGGGGATTGCCAGATATGCTGCAGTTGCATCAGTAAATTTATCGGCCATCATATATGCATACCCCAGAAGATAAAAGATTGTAGGATTTCCCGGTTTTTCTTTTAAAAACCGATTCAGTAAAGAGATTGCTTTTTTATACTCCCCCTGATCGAAGTAGACTGAAACTATTGTGTTTGCAATATCAGGGGTATATCCTGATTCGCTGATTAGCTTATGGAATATTTTTTCCGCTTCTTTTGTTTTTCCGGTTGCAAGATAGTAATTGCCAAGGCCAAGGACTGCCCTGACGTTGCCGGGCTGTTTGGTAAGTATCTGGTTATATGTCTCAACTGCTTTTGCGGCCTGCCGCGTTTTTTCGTATATCTTGGCAAGATCAAGCAGGGCGGGTAGAAAACCGGGATTCAGCTCCAATACCTTTAGTAAGTGCTTTTCCGCGATTTTGTAATCTTTTGCATAAAGACACGCCTTTGCCAGAGAGTAGCTTGCCCTTATGGAATCAGGGCTTAAGAGCACTGCTTTTTCAATGCTTTCTCGAGCCTTTTGGAATTCTTCCATTCTAAGATATAGCAATCCTAATTGGAGTTGGATTGCCGCCTCTTCGGGCTTTTTTTCTAATACTTGTGTGTATAGCTCGATTGCTTTTTCATCTTCTTGTAGCCCCTCGTAGAGACCTGCTAGCATGGTAAGGGCTGTGGTATCTCCGGGCTGGCGGGCTGCGGCAGCCCTTAAAACAACTATAGCGTCTCCATATCTTTGGAGGCGGATGTATTGGCTGGCAAGTTCTGCAACCAGGTATATAGATTCTTTATCAGCCTTTGCTGCTTTTTCCAGAAGCCTTGTTCCTTTTTCCTGATCTCCTGACATCAGGAGTATTTGCGCCTTGGTAAAGTACGAATAGGCGTTTTCAGACAAGGTGTCTTTGATATTTGTGCCGTTTGCTGCGGCATGTTTTTTGTTATAGTAAATGCCCCCTGCACACCCTGATGCAAAGATTAATAAAACCAGGCATGCTATGATGCGTCTTGCGCTATGCCCAATGATGCCCTGTATAATGATCGGATTAATAAAG
>JAZDIE010000260.1:0-13922 GCA_043805295.1 Pseudomonadota bacterium | reverse complement strand
GGTGAGCCGTTAAACCATGGTAGGTTTAGCGCATTTGTTGTTATGGGGGGAAACAAGTTAGTGAATGAGGATTGTTGATTGACTAAAGGATTTCCCACAGGGGTTCCATTTGTAACTGCAACGGTTAAGCCTTTTAGCTCTTCTCCTACCTTATAGGAAGCGAGGGTGCCTGTTGCTTGATTTATTTTCTTGGTGCCGATATCTATGATCCAGAGGTAATTGCTTGACTTCCAGCCTTTGTATTGTAAGGCAACCTTGCCGGTTTGGTTCCAGACAGGAGCTATATTGAAAGGATTGTTAGTGGAATTATAAGTGGAATTAAAAAGGTTATAAGTAGAATTGTTGGTCACAGGGATTCGAAAGCAGCCCAAATCTTTTACTTCCCATGAATCATCTGTACCCGCGAATACCTGGCCTTGCACATAGACATTGGCGGTACCTTTGCTAGCAACAACTGTACCGGGTTGCCAAGAAAAAACTGGCTTGGCCGGAAGTGAAACAGACAGCAATGTTCCCTTTTCTGAAGTCAGCTCAAAACCGGCTGCATAGGCGCTTGTGAATCCTAAGACCATGCACATAGCAACAAATCCCAAAGACCTAAAAACGCATTGGTTCCTTGAAGTTTTCATAGCCCTTCTCCTTTTTCTTTTGCCACCCTCTATGATTGAACTGGATGGCGTTAAAATAATTAGCGGTTAATCTGTCTGGCTCGATTTTTTGACCCTTGACCCGCCTCCTTTCTTTTTTATTTCGAGCTTGTTTGTTATATGTGCTCTGTATAAAGCACAAGCTGTGCCAAGCAAAATAACTGCCTGATATTATAGATATATTTTCTGTGGAAAGGGGGTTGTGCGGGTAAACAGGACGGGTATTGGCCTTTTATCTGGGCATAAATGGTCAGGCAATGAACATTTATGCCGAAATAGCCGGTCATATAGAGACCGGCTATTTATACCTTATTGATTTTATTTATATTTGGGCGGTCATTGCGTGACCACGAGGAAAGCATTGGCAAATGCTGTAATAGTCTTTTTGATTAAGACTTGTTCAGATGACCAGAAAGCCACTGAAAAAGTCCATAAGGAGTTATGAAATTAACAGCGCAATTTTCAAATTCTATATTGGTATTTTCTAAAGCCATATTTATTACTATAAATTCTTTCGGCTTATATGCCTGTATGAAGCTTGTAGCCGAGCGTTCTAGTTTTGGATGTTTCAGAAAGGAGAATTTAACTTCTATGGGATATATCTTGCCGGTATGCTCAATAACGAAGTCCACTTCTGCCCCTGCTTTACTACGCCAGAACTTTAAAGAGCTTTGAAAGGGCAACGACTTGTGGATTTCTGTAAAGACCCAGTTCTCAAAGAGTTGCCCTTTATCTGTTCGCAAGGCCAGTTCGGTAGAGAAATGATTCAATAACTGATTTCGGATGCCGTTATCAATAAAGAATATCTTGGATGCTCCTGTGATTTCTCGGCGCTTCCCGCCTGCAAATGGTAAGGTTTTCTTCACGATATGGCTTTCTTCCAGGAGCTGGATATAGGCATTTATAGTTCCTACATCCACATTACAGATGGAAGCGAGTTCCGAGGTGTTTACAAGGCTTCCTATTTGTCCGGCCAATAACGTCAGCAACTTTCGGAAGGCATCGACTCTTTTAATTCTGAACAGGTCTGAGGCATCTCGAAGGATCAGCGCATCAACCAGATCATTGAGCAGCGCGATTTTTTCGTTTTCGTTTTTGGCCAAGTAGATTGCGGGATAGCTCCCAAATATAATTTGATGAGAAGTGATTTGTTCAGATATGGCTTTGGCCGAAATTGGATTTGACGGATTGGCATGTTTTATAAGTTCTTCAATGGAGAATGGAAAGAGTCGATGCCTTGTCGCTCTCCCTGCCAGGGACTCTCGGGTTTTGCTTTTCAAATGAAAAGAAGATGAACCAGTAATCCAGATGGGCATACCCAGCTTGGCATCAACTAAGCCCTTAACAAATAAACCTGCTTCATTCATGTGCTGTGCTTCATCGATGAACAAGGCTTTAACAAAAAAGTACCGTTCCCTGAAATGCTCCACAAAATCAGCAATTGACTCACATCCTATTCGGAGCAGCGGGTCTTCCATATTGAGGCACAAGATGTTAGGCGCATATTCCCGCATAAGGCGCCAAACCAGAGTGGATTTCCCAGATTGCCTTGGACCTATAAGAAGCACAGCCTTTTCGGTATTGACGAGATATTGCTCAACATATCGATGAATGTATATATCAGGCAGTAATACGTCAATGAATTCATTAGCCCTTTCAGGCTTGATGAGCCATGGATTAAGTTGATTTATTCGATTCTGTACCTCTGATGTCAACATCAATTAGACTATTGTCATGGCTAATTTTGAATGTCAATCAAAATTAGACGGGATAGAAACAGAAAAGGCCTCGTTCCTTTTAATAAACCTTTATCATTGAACGTCGAATATTTTTTCTTTAACAGGCATTGCCTGATCTTTTTTAAGCAATTTTTCTATCTCTTTTGCCCTTTCCATTCCGTCTCGATCTTCCGGGCTGGGGTAAGCGTCAACAATCTGTGGGGTGATAAGCACAATCAACTCAGACTTTCCTGTTTTATGGACAAGACTTCCAAATAAAGGGCCTAATCCTGGAATACTCCCCAGGCATGGCACCATCTTTCTCGTCTTTGTTTTGGTATCCTGAATCAACCCGCCTATAAAAACAGTTTCTCCGCTTTTGGCAAGAAGCCACGTGGAAACGCAAGTTGTGTTCACAACAGGGACACCCTGCTCAACCCGCGCTGTGTTTATGGTGGGCTGGACATTGAGCAAAACGTTATTGTCATCGTCAATATAAGGAGTTATCTCAAGTATGGTGCCGGTGTTGATAAACGCGATGCTTTTGGTGATTACGCCCATGTTGACCACCGAATTTTCGTAACCCTGTTGTCCTCCAACCTGCACTCGAGCGGGTTTTCCATGTGTGGCAAGCAGCTTTGGAGTTGAAAGCGTGTTAATCGTGGTTTTTGTCAGCAACGCATCCAAGGCAGCGGTGAACTGCCTGGTCGAACCTGCCCTTGTGATCATATTTGCAAACACGCCTGATCCACCGCTTGCCGGCAATGGAGATATTCCTGCTTCTGTGGCTGACGTTGCAGTGCTAAGTCCTCCTGTCGCCATGCGCACATCGCTTAAAAGTTTTTCCCATTGAACCCCCAGGCTCATGTCATCGGTAAGCGCCACCTCTAATATCTTAGCCTCTATAAGCACCTGTTTGGGCATGCGATCCCAAAAAGTAATAACTGTTTCTATTTTTTTAATATTCTCAGGAGTGTCCTCAACAACTATGGTCTTTGAGTCTTCATGTATCTTTACTGTCCTAACACCTTCAATTGCTTCCAGTATTTCCTGTAGTTTTTTAGCGTCTCCGTATTTAAGCTGAAAAAGCTTAAGTTGAATAATCTCTCCGCCGGGCTTTATCTCTTCTTTAGGCTTATACACATAGTGAACGTCTCCATACCGGTAATACCCAAACCCGCCCGCCTTGACTATCGAGCTTATTGCCTCATCGAATGGAACCCTGTACAGATGTACAGATATCTTGCCGGATACCTCTGGGGTCATAATAATATTGGCTTGACGCTTGATGGCAAGCGATGACAAAAGCTGTCTTATATCTACTTCATAAAAATTAAGGGTAAGAAGGTTATTGGAACTCGTTGGGTTTTCTTGTGTCCATTTAAGCACCACAGAAGACGGAGAAATAGCTATTCTCTCATTTTCTTCTGCAAGGATGCAATCTGGAAAGAAAATAGCTTGCGAGGCCATAAAAATTAAAACAAGCAGTACAATAATACCTACATCTCGCCTTGCCCTATGCATCATAACGTTTTGCATAATTTGATTCCTGATCGCTTATTTATTCTCACTAAAAGCTGGAATAACATCAAGCGATACCCTATCGTTTTCTTCACGAAGCACTACGCTGTTTTCAGTAACGCTTACCAGTTGATAACCGTCTATGACATCATTAAGCCGGACAAACTCATTGTTTATAATAGCCATCGGATCTCCTTCGTCCATTATTACTCCGCCTAATACAAATGTTGGCCTTATTTTTTCCTTTTTCTCTTTCTTATCTTCTAAATCTTCTAACTCCTGAGATGTTGGTATTGGCTTTGGCTGGCGGATAACCAGCGGCGGTTCAAATATGTCACGCGAAACAACAGGCTTTAAAGCAGGTTCCTGAGATCCTGTCGGCTGCTCTGGAAAGGGATTGGCCTCCGCAATTCCGATATCAGGAACTGCAAGCTGGTCAGATGGAGGGGCATCATTTGGTTGTGAACTCAGCGCAGGGGTTTTTTTATAAAAAAGCCTAAAATAAGCGAACACAAAAAAGCATATCGCCAGGACAACCACTGCATAGAGTTTTATTTTTTCTGCCTTACTGTCAGGCATGGCAATTCCTTCACGTGACGGATTCGTAAAAAGTCCATCTGCTGCGTTACACTTCGTCGAGGAAGGACTCACCGTACAGGAAGTAAGTCTCGCTCTTCCTCGACTCGTGCGCCTTGCACCTGGAGCTTTTTACGAATCCGTCATTATTGTTCAAATATATTTGCAGTAATATCAACCACACATTGGTTTTCCGTCTCTGCCTTACTGATCGAGAGATTTTCTATTTGAAGCAGCCGACCCATCATTTCAAGTTCAGAAAGCACGCGGTATGAGTCTGAAAATGCCCCTCTAAACTTCAAGTTAACAGGAATCTTGCTGTACATTTTTTCGTCTGTTGCTGGTAAAGGCTCAAGCGAAACAAGCGTGACCCCGCTCTGTCTTATCAGTGTGTCTACCTGAGTAAGAAATGTGCCGATCTCTGCGTTTTCCGGTATCTGCTCGTTTAACCTTTTCATCTCCAGGTGGGCGGATGCGATACTTTCCTGAAGTTTTTTTACATTGTTATCAGCCAGAGCCAGCTCATTTTGTTGTTTTTTAAGCATCTCCCCCCTTTGTTCGGCAATGCGCTGATAACTTTCCCCTTTTATAATGGCAATCGCACTGCCTGAAACCATTATAACCAAGATAAAGACAAGGCAGATGTAATCAAGGCTTTTCAGGGAAATACTCATAAATGTTAAGTCATCCCTTAGGACTAGAGCATTCGATATAAAACTCAATCAAATTAAGAGTCGCCCCTGCATCAGGGGTTGCACTGGCCCCAGATTGTTCCCGTGCGTACTTGAGCAAGACATCCTTGAATCCGGTATCGCGGGATAGTTTTTTAAGAAAGTCTCCAAGTTTTTCATTGGATAAACTGCTTCCTGTAAGCCCCACAAGACTTAAGTTATTGTCATCGTCTTTGATCTGCCTTGTTATAGTAAGCTGTTTTAGCCAGGTATCGCTATTCATGGCAGAAGAGAGTACGGCCACAATATTAGAAAAACGGTTAGTTCTTGTTATAGAAGAAACCTCGGCATGCTGTTCACGTAGTTTTTCCAGTTGTGTTTTCAAAAGGTTAATCTCTTCTATTTTGGCCTTCAATTCTGACTGTAGCATGGACAGTCTCCCTGTTACATCCTTCTCGGACATAATGCTTCTTATCTGATAGATATAAATTCCAGTGCTCAAACCAAGCGCAACCAGAAGGCATACAAGCCAAACCTGAAGGTGACGAAACACATACCGGCTATGGAGTATTTCGAGAGGAATAAAGTTGACTTCTCTTATAGCCACGGCACCTCACGCAGGGCCAGACCCAAGGAGATGGCAAACTGCCCGCTGGTTTTTTCATCTATAAAATACTCGTCACTGACTATCATATTACTGAAAGGATCTACGAGTTGGGTCGGGATATCGACTCTTTTTTGGAGATATTTATCAAAAGATTTTATCAGGAAGGCATGGCCGTAAAGGTATATCCCCTGAAAAGCAGACAGACGCTCCTCAGATCTTATGTAGCCAATCATCTTGTGTAATTCAAAAATTATCTCCTCGATATAAGGCGCCGTAACCTGATAGACAGCCCTGGCAATGTTTTCCCTTGCCGATCCCTGTTCTGAATAGTTTTCTTTGTCTGCCGCTGGTTTTTCCGGTTCATGACTTAGGCCGTATTCCATAATAAGCGCTTGCGCCTGATCTTTTTTGTTTTTGAGTTCAAGGTTTGTAGCAACCTTCTCTATAAGACCGTTCACACCCCATTGGATAGACCGGCAGGCAAGTATGGAATTACTGGTTACAACCGATACAAGGGTATGTATTAGACCAATATGACAAATAACAATAGATTCCCTGATAGGGCCATATATGTGACTATGCAGACGTATCAACGAAGAGACTCCAACATCTATTGCCTCTGCATTAAGCCCTGCATGGTTCATTGCCTTCAGATATTTTCTCATCTGATCACGGCGCATAGTAATGACAGTTGCCTTGTATGCGCCCTTGTTGTCATGCACAGAGGGAAAATCAATAATTGCCTCTTCTATGGGATATGTCAGAAGCGGTTGAACTATGCGGAGTACGGCTTCTTCTACACTTTCATCTGATTCAAGCTCAAACTGTATTGGAAAGCTGATCATATCCCCGGAAGGTGGTTTGAGCACCACTGATTTGCCGTAAAAAACACCTCTTCCCGCAATCTTTTTTAGGGCTGAGGCAATGGCCGCCTCGCTATAAGGCGCATCAACACCCTCAGAATTTAATAATAAATCCGCCGCCCCTCTAACTAAGACATCGCCTTTGTTTTTCTTGAGCTGGACGGCGTAGATATGTTGATCGTCTATATCAATACCAATAGGATATTTGCACATACGCCTAAGCATAAATAATTTTCCAGATAACAAGATATTTTTTTTAGATTCTAACCCGTTCATCTTCTCGGATAGTTTGGATATTTTCTTAATCTAATGATAAATAGTGTTTGAATGAAAATTTTCAATTTGGTTCAAGGTAAGGATATTGACCTATGCTTATGACATTGAATAGCGCCCCTCCAATTAGGGCGCTTGGGCTATGCTCCGGCGGACTAGACAGCATACTTTCTATTTTGATTCTTAAAAGGGCTGGAATAATAGTAGAGTGCGTTGGCTTTGAGACGCCCATTTTTTCAGCAGAAAAGGCAAGAACGGCTGCTGCGATGACGAACACTCCTATTACCGTGCTGAACATAACTGCGGCATATGTTAAGATGTTGAAAAATCCAAGGTTTGGTTATGGAAGGCAGATGAACCCATGTCTTGATTGCCGGGTATTGATGTTAAGCATAGCTGGCGAAATTATGCGGGATAAAGGATTTAATTTTATTTTTACAGGAGAGGTGCTCGGTCAACGTCCTATGTCCCAGACAATTAATTCGCTCCGATGCACAGAAAAAGCGGCTGATCTTAATGGCTATATATTGCGGCCATTAAGCGCAAGGCTATTGTCCTTGACCGTGCCTGAAGAAAAGGGCTGGATAGATCGTGAAGCCCTACTGGCTATTTCAGGGCGCTCTCGAAAAACACAAATAGGGCTTGCGCAAATGTTTGGGGTGACTGACTACCCCCCTCCTGCAGGGGGATGCCTTTTGACCGATCCTGGGTTTTCATGCAGACTTAAAGACCTCTTAGTCCATCAGGCAGAACACGCTGAACGGGATTTCTTTTTACTAAAGATAGGAAGGCATTTTAGATTCGATAAGTCAAATAAGGTCGTGATAGGTCGTATACATCGTGAAAACGAGGAGCTGGAAAAACTTGGCAATATTAAAGGGGATTTAATCCTTAAAACTGTAGAATTTCCAGGGCCTGTGGCTTTAATTCCATATGGCGCTAACGCAGAGACGGTTGAAAAGGCCTCATTGCTATGCACCGCGTATGGCAAATCGTTTTGCGGGAAACAGTCTAAGGTGCATGTAAGCCAAGACGGCCATTCATATGATATTTTAACACAGCGGGTTTCGATAGAAGAGTTTAAACGATTTATGATTTAAATTCCGAACAGGCTTTTTGCGTTTTTCATTGTTTTTTCCGCAATCTCATCTTCTGTCAGATGCCTTACCCTGGCAAGTTCTTTGACTGTTATTCTTACATCTTTGGGCAAGGCTGATAGCCCCCGGTAATTTACTGGCGTATCGGTTTCAACAAGGATATTTGAAAGCGGGGCCGCTGCCATTGCCTCTTCATGATGCGGGTTGTATAAAAGGGCGGGGGAGGCTGAGACATGGTATCCCTCTGAGATAATAAGTTTAAGCACATCGAGCGGGCCGTTATACCAGTGAAACACAGCCTTTTTTAATTTGTATTCCAGAACCATATCAAAGGTTGTCTGGTGAGAATATCGGGAATGAACAATCACAGGCTTATCATGCTTGGCTGCAATCTCAAGTAATTGGCAAAAGACCTGTTTTTGAATATTTTTTTTGACCTTTGCCCTATAATCAAGCCCAATTTCACCAAGTGCCACACATTCTTTTATATTGTTTGAAACATCAATGATCGTCTGTTCGATCTTATTCGTTTCAATTTTCCAGGGATGATAACCTATTGCCGGAAAGACATACCCCTTGTATTGCCTGGCAATAGCCAAGGTTTTTGTATTCGATTCTATGTCCTGACCCACTGCAATGATGCTTATTACCCCTGCATCCTTTGCCTCGCCAAGAACAGTATCTATGTCTTGTAGTTCATCAAGATGTGCGTGGGTATCAATCATGGTATTGCTAGCTTTTTGAAAAGGCATGGTATATCCCTCGGGCAGCGCGCGCGATCTTCTTTTCCTTTAGTAAACGGAATATAATATTACGGACAGGCTTTTCTTCCAAACCCGTCTTTTTCTGTATAGTTGAGACATTGATACCTGTTTTGCTTCGTTCTATGGCTTGAAGCACAATATCAATCTCTCTTTTTTTTTGTGTGGGCGCTTTTTTTTCTTTCAAAGCCCCCATACGCGCCATTGCCTCTTGGAGCTTATCCAACCTGAGGATGAGTTTTTCAACATCATGTTTTGTCGGAATCTGGTAGTATTGAATGAAAAACTTCACCATTGCATCAAACGTATAATTTCTGCCGGGTCGTTTCATAGTTTTTACTCCTGCTCTATAGTAGATATTCAGGTCTATAGACCTGAATATCTACCTGCTTTATATACACCACAAAATCATTCAACAATCCAAATCGTACAATTTTTTGCATTTTGCATGATCTTGCTGGCGACACTCCCGAAAAAAAGTTGATGTGCGCGGGAGACGTCCCTGCGGCCTACCACTACAGTTCCGTACCCCCCTTTTTCTATTTCATTAAGGATATCGTTCCCAATTCCAGCATCCTTTTTTTGCACCTGGATACTAATAGATTTTTCAGGGATCCCCCCCTTTATAAGGATAGATCGTGCAACATTCATTGCCTCTTGTATTCCAGTTTCGTCTGCATATGTTTCATCAGTTTGTACATGAAAAAGGGTTGCCTTGATATTACTGCAACGCCCCAGCATATTAGCAACATATGCAGCCCCTAAAATACCGTTTTCTGAGTTGTCTATGGTAATAAGCACCTTTTTGTGAGGATTTTGAATCTCCCTGATCATGTTTTTACGCTGAACGGTTTTTATCTTGTCCCATTGTGAACAGACCACCGGACGATCTGCAATTGCGCACCTCAGACACGTTCCGCAGTCTGTGCACAAAACAATAGCGTCCTTATTGTCTTTTGCTTTTTTAGCCCATTGCGGATCTGCAAGCAGTGGACGCGCCAATCCAATAAGATCTGCGTCCTTTCGCACAAGTATATCTTCAGCCACATCAGGCGTGGTTATACGGCCTGTGGCAATCACGGGAAGAGAAACAACAGACCGGATATCCCGCGCCAGATCAGTCATATATCCTGGCCTGCGCGCGCGTTCAAGCATTTCAGGGGCGAAAAAAGACTCATAGGTTCCGGCTGTAATCGAAAGGTACGCGATGTGCCGCAATTCGAGTTGCACGGCAAGCACCTTTGCTTCTTCAAGGGTAAAACCGCCAGGAAGCCATTCATCGGCCAGAAACCGGTATCCAACAGGATAGTCGTAACCAACAGCATCCTTTATCTCCTCAACCAGTTCCAAAACAAATCGCATTCTGCCTTGCAGGTCGCCTCCGTACTTGTCCTTGCGTTTATTCGTTCTGGGAGACAAAAATTGTACCGGCAGGTAGCCGGTTCCACCGTGAATCTCCACAATGTCAAAACCTGCCTCGCGCGCCCGTACAGCCGCATCTGCATAGGCCTTTGTTGTCTCCTTGATATCCTTTTTGCTCATCTCCCTGAGTTCATTTGGCCGCTGGGAAAAAAACTCTGACAGGAACGTCAATTGCTGGTGCATATCAAGTGGTTTTAACGCAGTCCTGTACAAACCTCCCAGGCTTTCGGCCTCTATCTCGACTGGCACATTGGATGGCGCATACGCTGTTCTTGTGCGAGCAAACCTGCCACCGTGATTGATCTGAAGCACAGAAACCGAATCTTTTTTTATGGCCTCAGCGAGCCGACAAAGCCCTGGCATAAATTTGTCGTCATCAGCCCGCAATGAGTGCCTTGAAAGCAACCCATTAGAATGAACCGACACATTCCCTACCACGATCATGGCTGTGCCGCCCTGCGCCAATTCCTTGTAATGATCCAGAATCAGTTCGCTCACCGTCCCGTCCAAATGCGCATAGCCAGTAAAAAGCGGGGCCATGGTAATCCGGTTTTTTAGGGATATATTGTCTATTTTAAATGATTTAAAAAGAAGGGTGGGAGAGGGCATGGCGACTTCCTCGCTCTTCTAAGCGTCAAGCTGTACCTGAAAAGATCAAATACCTAATTTAAATAGCTATAATTTTGATTTTTTACAACTCCTTTTTTATCTTATACAATTTGGCATTCAGAGTAAAGATCTGAATATTTGATACAGCGCTGATAAAAAATTTGAATTTTTTTGCCCGATTTAGTAATGTCTTAACAAGCATAGCTTTTTCTATTTCTGTGCATGATGATCTTGCACGAGAATCATCATACTTAAGAGTGGTATAGAATAGGCGGCTATCGATTTTTTTATGAGATTGACGATTTAAAAAAAATAGTTTTTCTGCTTGTTGCAGACAATCGCCAAAGCGCTTATTAACAGTTACGATAGTGTATAATATTAATCCCAAACAAACCGGCCGGACATTTTTTCATGAGGCTATTTCTCTGTCCAGCCAAAAGGACTATTCAGGGGCTATAGCAGCCTTTGAAAAGGCTATCGCGCTTAACCCGCAAAACCCTGTTTATCATTTATTTTTGGGTATTGCTTATTATGACTGGAACAAAATAGATCTTGCCTTGCAAGGCTTTGAGCATGCGGTAGATCTTTCCCCTGCCAATCGCATGGCAGCATCTTTTCACGCTTTATGCCTATTGATACAACAGCAGGACATTGACCGGGCAAGCGCCATACTTGATAAATACATAGATAATGCGCATATAGAATTTCAGGCGCGTTGTTTATTGTTTTGCGAATCGTCTCTTTTAAAATATAAGGATAATATTGCCCTTCCATTGGAGGATATGCTGTTTCGCGCCTGGTATCTGGAGCGCAAACAAGTAAAAATACCCGTTTGGGCTGATATCTGGAGGCGGCTTGGCCTGGCATTAGACCGGATATTCATCTTTTTTTCATATATTTTCAGGCCTGGCGAAAGGGCGGCTTATCTCAATTGCCTGTCAGGCGACAGCAAGCTTGCCCAGGGGAATATCGAAGGGGCGACAGCCTTTTACCATGAAGCGCTCAGTATTTTGCCTTACTGCGACGCAGCGTATGACCGGCTGCTGGATATATATATCCACAATAAGGATTATCAGGCAGTGTTTAAGTATTATGAAGAACTAACATCAGGTGCTAGTCTTCCCTCTCTTTTTGAAGAAGGAGACGTCGACCACCAAGAGATGAAACCGATTGAAGCATGGCGCGAGCACGCGCCTATTATCTCAGCCCTTGCTGTGAGTTATTACCGTCTGGCTGATTATGATAAGGCTGAAAAGTTGTTCAGACTAATCGTAACCTTATACCCGGATGATTACTACCACCTCTATTATCTGGGCCTGTGCCGCCTTATCCGAGAAGACAACGCGGACGCCCTGGTATATTTTAAACTCGCGCTCAGCCAAAGAAACAACCCTGGCATAGCAAGACTTCGTTTTGAAGAAATGGTTAGGATCATGGTATAGAAAGGAAATGGCCAAATGCCCAAAAGCATCACGAGGCAAACAATGGAAAAACATATTATTGGATATGAACTGATCGGGTTCGGTATAGCCATACTTTTTATATGGGCAGACGAGGTATTTGACCTTCCACATTACCTCTTGGGCGCACACGCCACCCCGATAAACTGGCAAGAAAGCTTAGAGGAATCAATCGTTTTATTAGCGCTCGGATTAATTGTTATATATAATTCTTTGCGCTCTTTAAAAAATATAAAATACCTGGAAGGCTTTCTTCCAGTATGCGCTTTTTGCAAAAAAATAAAGGTAGTGGGAAAGTGGATACCAATTGAAGAATACGTGACCGACCATTCTGCTGTAACATTTTCCCACAGCTACTGCCCAGAATGTACGACGATTCATTATGGAGATATTCTAAAAAAAACTTAACTCCTCAGGTGGTGAGTGTTAGACTGAAAAAGAAAAAACCTTTGCCCGTCCTTTTCCTGGGGTTGCTTCTCGCCCAGATAATAGCCACATCCCATATCTATGTTTCAAACCTCAGGCTTTATGATGATTTGGGGCTAATAGAAAAAGCCGGATATCTTGGGGTTCCCAATCACTATGTTGGGATTGCCTTACAAGATATAAAAACCGCTTTTTGGGGCGGAGTCTTTTTTACACTCACTATAGGGGCTGGGATTACCTTGCTATCTATAGCAGCGTTTTGGGTCTGGAACGATCTTTTCTCTTGCAAAAAATATGTGCTAATATCTTTAATTGGCGGCCTTGCAGGTTTTGTCATTATCCTTAATCTAAAAGGTATCTCTTTTTTTGCCTCACTTTATTTCATCGCCATACCCCTTTTTGTCTTTAGGGTGAGGCTCAGATCAACACATTATCAAAGGGCTATGTATAAAAATGGCGTGCTTCACGCTATTGCTTTGACTCTGCTTGGACTTATCTGGCTATCCGAGTATACTCCAGGTCTATTCATCGACTTCAGGGACACAGTGCTGCTTTCAAACCGGTTAGGTGAAAAGATCAGTGAGGCCTATTACAAATATACGCTCTATCCCGCTGAGGCGTTCAAATCATTAGATCAAAAGCTCCTTAAAAAGTGTGCCCTTGAAGGGGTGGCGGACCTTGAAACAAGGGAAAAAATAAGTTCTTTATTGCTTGCGTATGACTACCTTGATATAGGCGACTCTGGAAACGCGGATTTAGAGGTCAGGGAGGAAGAGAACAACAATCTTGTATTTATCCATAATGGAAAGGCTGTTCTGCACACATCGTTTGCAGGGTTTGCTGCTAATGCTTCATCAATACTTCGTGAATTTTCAAAAAAAACAGACCGGCATGGCGTTTTTAGAATATTTACATTCCTCTCTCTTTGTATTGCCCTCCCTCTTCTACTATATTTTATAGTCTATAAATGTATACTCGTTCTTGTACGCGCTGTTCTAAAACATATACATAGCGCAAAGAGAGAGGATCTGATCGCTATATGTATATGCCTTGTCATAGGTCTCTCGCTTCTTGTGTTCTTTCACTCCATGCGGGCGCATAAAATCCCTATTGATGAAGTTCCTTCTGCCTTGCAGTCATCAATCCTTTCCGATCGTCTGGGCGCGCTCAAAACTATCATAAAAGCAAAAAAAGATATCAGCGATTACAGATATGAGTTGATGCTTGACAGCCCTCACATGCCGGAACGTTACTGGCTTGTACAAGCGCTT
>JAZDIE010000259.1:0-2820 GCA_043805295.1 Pseudomonadota bacterium | reverse complement strand
CTCCGGTGGGACCCGTAGCGTCATATTTCCGGAATAGGACTTTTGTGAAGTCTCTCCGCGTTCCCGACACACGTTAAGGTAATGGTCAATAGCATTATGAAAATCTGATGTCAGTTCAGACACCGTTTCACCGTGAAAACCGATAATGCTCCGGACGCCAAGCACCCGGCCTACAAATATGTTGTCATCGGCATCAAACTCAACGCGGGCAGTAAAACCTTTGTAGAAAAGTGTATTTTTCATTCTTAGGGGGACGTCCATGAAATTATGCGTTTCCCCCTTCTTTGAGGTGAATAACATACGACGCAAAACAGACACAGGGGTATATCACAAAAACGGCCGCGGCGATGGCTGTCAGTATCTTTTTCATAGGAATTCCTTTTATGGGTTCAGAGGTTCAGGGTTCAAGGGTTCAGGGTCATAAGCGCTAAATTGTATTGAAAGATGAACACCCGCCTGCCATGCATCACAAACGATAGTGGTATGATCATTGTCACCGGGCCGAAACACGAGGAGATGCCGGCAAGATCACCCAAAGGCATTGCGGGCAGGTCGAACATCCAGGATGAGCAGCCCCGGTATAGACAGCCGATGATATCCAGTTTTTGAAAAAACAAAAACATAAATATTTTCAAGACGGCACAGCGTTAGACGGCTGCTCCATGGTGTTGTCTGGCACATTAGTAGGGGCAGGTAATGGCGATTTATTTTCTTGAGTTATTCGAATTAAGAACCGCAAGGCTTCATTCACTGATTCAGAGTCGGGGAACACTTCAGCTACATCCGCTTCTATACGAACTGTTGGTCCATAAAAACTCTTTCGCTCAGCGCCAACCTTCCTTACCTTTAAACCCTTTAGATCATATTCCGGACGAAGTTCATCGTCCTTTTCAATATTATCCTTCTTCATAATCTTTTCGCTCCTTTCGAGTTGCTTCTCGTGAATTAATCAAACGGATTGTATTCTCTCGTTCTGTATATGCCACGAGTAGCAAGCGGTTGTTTACCGATTGCCCAATAATAATATATCGATGCTCATTATAGGAATGATCTGGATCAAAGAAATCAACGTATAGGGGATCATTGAATACAGTCTTTGCTTCATCGAATGAAACTCCATGCGAAGAAAGATTGAAAGCAGCTTTATTTTGATCCCATTCAAATTCCATTAAAAGAACTTAGCTCCGCTTCACTCCGCAATTGGAATGTTCGAATACTGGAAAGTTGGCCCCGGTGAAATAAAAAGAGTTTTCGCGGGGTAAAAATAATGTGTGGGAAGGGGGACGTCCATCAATAATTAACTCAATCTGTAAGTCTATAATTGCTTACTTTGGCGATTTGCTCACCCGTTCGCACGGCATACCCGATCCCCTGACCGGTCATACCAAGAAGTCTTGCCAAATCTGTCAATGAATACCCCAATTCCCCAACCGCCCAGGAAGCAGAGGGGGACGTCTATGATTTTATGCGTTTCTCCCGTCTTTGAGATGAATAACATACGACGCAAAAACCACTTGCTTTGACGCAGGGCAGAGCATTTCAAAAATCGCCGAGCTGTTGGCGGTCAGGTGCAGTGCCTTGTTCTCCGATGGTATCAAGTGCGAGAGGGGTCAAAGTAAAAACACGAGCGAGTCGACCTGCTTTGTGTAAGTCCCCTCTACGAAGAGCATCTCGCACATCGTCAAGCTTCAATGCATCATCAAGTGACAAATAAGGCGACCAACCTTCATCGGTATCGATCAGTTCGATTTCAACTTCGGCCACATATTGTCCTTCGTGTACTAATTTTTTATGTTGTCTCTTCCTCATGACATTCTCCTCATGAAATCACTTGACCATTTAGCTGGATCCGGCCTGTATGCGGTAACTAAAACAGCCGGCGACCTCGCGCCTTTGGGAATTCCCCATACTACATGGATCGGATTAATTTCAGAATCTTTCTGTAACACCAATACACATGGTCCTTTTGTGTAGTCAGGATAATCTTCTATTACTATGGCCTCCTTAATACCGAGCAAAACGTCCCTAACAAAGATACCATCTTCAGCTAATTCATCATAACCATGATCAGATATTTTAGTATCTTGGCGTTCAACAAGTTCGATAATCCGTTTGAGTGTATTGCTCATATTAAGATTTTAGTCTCTACGGCTCCTTTTTGCAATGATTCCAATGTGAATAACCGGTTAATCTTGGCCGGAGAATGGCGAAGTCAGCAGCAGGAGCGCTTTTTGAATCCCTATGACGCCTCCATATCTTTTAAACTTTATCTGGCCCCCCTTCCTCCCAGTATCGATCAGTGACAAACTCTCTCCCGTCTTTGAGATGGATAATATATGATGAAAAAGAGAGCGAGGGATATATGACGAAAACGGCCGCGGCGATGGCTGTCAGTAGCTTTTTCATGGGAATTCCTTTTATGGGTTCAGAGGGATGGTTATCAAAAGATGAATGTCGAACATCCAATCACGTCAAGGCGTGAAAAAAACCAATGTCGAACGTGGAAATGAGCGGTGTGAAGGGGAACAAGGCATAACGAAAATACCAAGGAAACAATGAATAAGCGCAACGCCAAAGCCTCACGACCCTTCACATCCACCTCAATTGTATTGTTATGCTCCGGTTATGCTCCGGCGCTATGCTGTAAACTATTGCCGGCATCTTTAATAGGGATAATTTGTCGTTCAATATCCGCCCAAATTTTATGCTTCATCATTCGCAGATCATATTCAGTTTGCAGATTTAGCCAAAACTGAGCTTCAACCCCAAAATACCGCTGTAGCCTCAAGGCTGTGTCAGCAGTAATGGACCTTTTTCCAT
>JAZDIE010000258.1:0-3645 GCA_043805295.1 Pseudomonadota bacterium | reverse complement strand
CGGTTATCATCATGTTTTTACCGCATCTGAATCTGATGGCTGCGTCAAAGTTCTCCACCTTGATTTTGAGAAGTATATCTGTCCACCATTGTCCCCTGTATGAGAAATCAACGCTTATACCAGGACTGCCAAAATTGGCCTGAATATTTTCACGAACGGTATTGGCGAGCCTCTCCATCCGGTTATAGACATAGAGCGATGACTCCCACCATCCTAATTGTTCTTTTGAAACATTCTCGATTGAACCGATATCAATGCGCTGCATTGACGGCATTTTACTGCAAATGTCTCCAAGCAGGCCCTCTATTTTTTTAAGTTCACGAAACTTATCAAGACAATGCCGGATAAATCCGTCAAGCTGATCATCATTCCAACGCAGATCAAGATTAATCTGCGCAATGCCGCTTGATTTCCAGTCATCTTCCAAGTGTCGATACCACGGCCATCCATGGAGAAATGGACTGGATTCGCCTAATACGCTGTTGCATTCGGAAATCAGTTTCCCTTCCAAATCCTGCAAGGTCATCCATGGTTCATACTTTAGGATGCCGATGAAAAGATTGTCCACAAATGAATTCCAGCTCTCCAACGTAATGGAAAGCCATCCCCTGCCCTTATAGTCATCTGTTGGCTGCCACTCTTTCTTGTATATGTTTATCCTTCCATGCGGGTTACAGCCAATAAGCCGTTCTCCCTCAGGAGCGCCTATGCGCCATCCTTCATCTTCCGGAAACACCTTTTTAAGTTCATCCTCCAGTTTGTTTATTGCCTTTGTAACTTTGAGGGCATACTCTATCCAATCAAATAGCTTTGGAATCACTTTATCGGAAAACGCCATGACATTATCAGTAAATGTCTCAAAGCATTTCTCGGAAGACAAGTCAGCAAGATGCGTTGTTAAAACAGTCGGTGGAACCAACCCAACAAACCTCCACCTTTTGGCTCCTTTTGTCTTAGATAAATTTGGAAACTCCTCAGTACAATGGGTTTCAATAAATTTCACAAATGGGCATTTAATGGGATCACCATTACTGGCGGCATCCGCATAGATTTCCATTGTTTTATTTTTGCTATCAAAAAGCAATATCAAATCAACACCGGTTGCTCCAATACGCAGGGGCAAAAACAGCACGAGATGATCCTCTTTCTCCTGACAGGAAAACATGGCGTTTATCTTGTCCAATCGTTGTCTGTGCTTCTGGTTTAATGAATGGACAAGTTTTTTCGCCTGGTCTGAAATACTTCCAGCAACAATATCCTTGCTGACAACATCTTTCTTGTTGAGGAGTGCAAGAACCGTCTCTGTTGTCGAATTAAACCTGGTGAATTTATCATCTCCCAGCGCATCCACCGATTGTTTGTTGGAGAGGTGATAAAGAAACGCGCCCTTTAAAGTAACATTTTCTATCCTCACAGGAAGCATTGTTTTCCTCATTCCATTTGCCAGATCAATTTCCTTTGCTACTTCCTCGGATGCAAGGGATGCCTCAGAGACGAGCAGCAGGGTCAACTTTGCGTCTGTTATGCCATTGACAATAGAGTTGGCCCAATTCTGGCCGGAAGGAATATCCCGCGGCGAAATCCAGCAGGCAGCGCCGGAGCCTTCCAGTTGGTTACACAAGAACTGTGCAAGCTCTGAGTTTTTGGTGGAGTAACTTATGAATACTTCTTTCTGATCCTTCTCGTTAGTCATGATGGTGTATAACTCCTTTTTGCTGTGGCTATCCTATCGGCATCTCAAGCGGTTTGGACCTTTTGAGCATCAGCCAGTCGCAGTTTTCCACAAGCGCCTCTTTGCCTATATCAATCAAGAGCAATTCCATATCAGAATATTGTGATTTTTCGATATATTCGCGCAGTTTTCTGCTTCCACGTGAGAACAAATCCTTCATTCTCTGATACTGCTTCACCTCTTCGGAAAACGCCATTTTTTCTACATAAATTTGAAAGGCCGCCCCGATAGCGATGCACAAATCCACCAAGACAAGCAAAACAGAATAAAGCCTTATATCTTTGATATCCTCCAGGGACATAAAACCTTCTAACGTGCCCTGTTGAACCAATATGAATCCCTTTAAAGCAAAGATGCCTGCTACAAAAAATAAGGCTAATAAGAAAAATGCCTTTGTAATCTTTTCCTGCTTCTGTGGAATGTCTATTTTTCTTTTCAC
Source organism: Pseudomonadota bacterium (assembly GCA_043805295.1). GTDB lineage: Bacteria > Desulfobacterota > Desulfobacteria > Desulfobacterales. The sequence continues at coordinate 1,474 of JAZDIE010000258.1, read as the reverse complement.
GTTTTTCCTGAAATACTCCCACTGATCTTCAACCCAGCGCTCACAAATTTCCGAATATGCGGCCTTTCGTTCTGCCCCTGAAGCTGGAGTTTTAATGAAATTATTCGCCTTTATGCTTATTGAACGTATGGCTTGAGCCATCCAGTCCAGCTCTCCCTTATATTTCCGCTGATAGTGTTCATAAATATTTTCCCTGATTCCTCCGAGCTTCCAGAAGAATTGAACCCTTAGCCCCTCTGCCAAGACCCTATAGTCAAGATACTTTCTTTCCATATCTTTGGATTGCATATTCTGAAAAATATAAAAGCCGACTCCCAGTATGACCGGAAACAGCATAAGGACTGGGGTGGCGCTCCAAATCTCGTCAAAAAAACTGAAAAAGAAAAAGCCAAGCACCGTGGCAGCAGGCAAAATCTTCAATGCCTTGAAGATCGGTTTTTGATGGCGTTGAGACAATGTGTCGGCATAGCTATAGGATTCCAATACTCCTTTCATCCCATCATTCAAGCTTGATTGTTTAGTATCCGAATATACATATCCCTTGTTTTTTGTAACCTCATTTATAAAAGCTTGATTGTTGATATTATCTCTAATCTCCTTGTTGAATTCGTCTATCCTTCGGAGTAATTGAGCATAATTATTCCTTGCATCCTCAGTTGGAGATTGCTTCGATTTCCAGACCCTTGGATAAAGCACATCCCATTCAGGTTGTTTATCGATCACGTACTCTCCAGCCTCAGGAGTATGATTATTAATGGTAACATCAGCATCCTTACGCGCACGGGCTGAAAATATATGATAGACAGACCCAGTTTCAGGGACATCAAGAGCCTTTAGAGGTTTGGCATATGGTTGGGGAATTCCATTGAGCCTGAAACGGACAATTTCCGAAGTGCCTCCGGTTTCTTTCGTGTCCTTCCCATTCCATATGGCAATGAGTATCTGGCTGTGGGCCGCAATATATGCGCCTACGGCTGCATATTGGCGATTACGATTTTCTCCATAATTGGAAATATTGTCCGCAGTGTTCCCTTCAACCAATGGAAGCTCAAAGCAATATTCAGCCTTATGAAGTAATTCCTGAAACTCGTTTAAGGACTCCTCTGTAACGAAATCTTTTTTGTATTCATTGAGAGGCAACGGAAGCGCACAGATAAAACCGCAGCCCATCCGAATGCCGACTTTAGCGACTAACCTGTCAGCCCCATCTGCAAGAGGCGATATGATTTTTATCGGCGAGTTTGGACATAATGATTCAACGATATGCTTTATGAGCTTCTCAATTTTCCCTTCAAGCTCCGGCAGGTCGCTGCTTCTGAGGTCACGATGACCAGTAACGCCAATGATTATTGGAATCATATGATTCAGCCTTTCACTACACTTCTTCAATTTTCTTTTCTTTAGGTATCTGTTCAGACCATGCTGTTAGTGCGGATCACATCTGGTCAAGGTACTGCTTGCGTTTCTCTGCGTA
>JAZDIE010000257.1:0-2602 GCA_043805295.1 Pseudomonadota bacterium | reverse complement strand
TCTGCTTCATATCTCTCCTTTTTTTCGCATACTATGCTTCAAGGCTTGCTTATATTTCAAGGGGATCACCCTATCTTCAGACCTCCTGACATAGGCCATCGATTTTATGTTACATGGCCGTGCTCTTTGACATCATAAACGAGTCGAAGCTTAGTGCCTGGAAAGATGGTATTGGTAGTATTCAGTTTTTCGCATAGCACTTTAATTGCTTTGCTGCGATGCAACGAACTCAGAGGATTAAGTGTAATCCGAAGTTCATTGCCATTGACTTCTATATCGCCTGAGCTTTTTAATGCAGACTGAATGAGCGTTCTACCTTCATCATCAGCCCTTGCGTACTCTCCGCGTATCAACGATAGCAGATCAGTTTCTGCCTGGTATGCGACCATTTTGATAAGATCCGTGAGGTGTTTCTTCTCACGCCGGAGCCGATACGCAGTCTGATTATCAAGTGTATCCTTCAGTGGCACTCTCGCCGGCATCCGTTCATAAAGGGCCTTGAGTTCAAGCTCCCGATGTTTTAGCTCTTCAATCTTTCGGCCTATAGTACTGTTGGCGATCTTAAAACCGCGCATAGTTGGTCTTTCCATCTCTTTGTTACTCAAAGCTTTAAGACCATACTCTTGTCCCAGTTCATTGATCTCAGCTTTGATCTTGTTTCGCTCTCGGTTGATCTCTTTTCGCTTCGGATTGGGGACCAACCGTTGCAAATCATCTTCTTCGATATCATAATCCACCAATGCATCAAGCGCATACTCTTCAGTCATGTACTTAAAGTAGTTCTCCTGTCTCCAGCGTTCAAACATCCGGTAAGCAATTGTTACCGCTGATAGATCCTGACGGCTTGTAATGACATGGGTTTGGTGGCCTGAGGGATTCAACCGGCTTACCTGCCGCAGCCACAATTTGCCCTTTAAAAAGGCCACACTGCGATCATGTAACCGGTACTCTATCTTCTTTCCTTCTATTTCCTCGGAAATCTGGTAGAAATGGTCCTCTGGTATAAGCGCTGTCTTTCCTTTGCGATATGTAATAATATCAATGCCTTGTTTTATGAGCTTAGAAAAAAGCTTCGGGCTCCATCCCCCACGATCAAAAACAACTGTCAAAGGTCGATTCTCCCCGATAAGGCTTTTAGCTTCTTGCAAAATGGACGGCAACATTTTCACCAACCCTTCGTTTGCCGGCGCTGTGACCACAAAGATAGGATCCCCTTGTTGATCATTGACCCAGTAATCGGTGGTTGCCGGCATCGCAAGACGCTTTTTGGTCACATAGGCCTTTGCCAGTTTTCGCTTGCCGTTGTAAACCCTTACATGGCCGTCTACATAGAGATACCCGAGGGTGCCTTCCCGCCTTTGAATACGTGTTTTCGCCAGTTGTTGGCCAAATATGAAAGCTTTGTCCTTGGCGGCCAAACGATCAAGCTTTCTGCGAAGCGTCTTTACTTCGCAGATCCGATCAAGTCCCAAAATGCGCCCTAAATCCACTGCAGACTGCTCTTTTAAACCCTCAGGACGTTTAATCCGCAAAAGAGCCATTAACAGTAAGGTGACAAGGATTGTTCGCAGCCCATAAAATGAGGCGCCCAGCCCTCCGTAAATTTTGCGGGCAGCAGTTAAAACCCCGCTTTCAATAAGAGCCGGAATACAAATAAGCACTCCCACACAGGAAATATTTGAACCACTTCTAAAGACAGGAACCGCATCTTGCAGCAATCCCAAGCGGGCCAGGCTACGGTCCACCACTCGATTTGAGGGGTCCGGATCATAGCTGACTTGTTCAAGATCTGATAGATCCTTTACTATTTCATGTCGCTCTGCATTGGTTTCGATCACTGGTGGTTCATTAATCTCCGGGGCAATCAGCTCACTCGGGCTTGCATCAACAGGATCTATTTTGCTAAGTTTTAGCTCCACTGCAAGATCTATCTGTTCGGCGGTTTTTGGCTGTGACCAGCCCATGCGCTTCAGCGCCTTGCGCACCGTATCCTCTTTGAGACCCAAGCGTGAACCAATTGCAACATTGGTAAACCCTTGTTCTTTTAACCCTAAAATACGGCGAGTTTTGGCCTTATTGACTTTTGAACCATCCTTAGGACCTCTCCTTTTAGGCATTAGGGCAACCATTCCGCCTTCGTTATACTTGTTTTTTGCCCTACTGATTGTCAAACGACAACAGTTAAATGCTTCCGCTACCTCATGCTGGCTAGCAAGGCCGGTTTCAACAAGATGGATCATAGCATATTGATTTGCGGTCTTGTCTTCTCGAGCATAATGAAGCAGCGGAATGCCGTTTGCAAAAATAATTCTAAGGTCTCCCTCTTCACGGTAGTTACATTTACCGCTGATATGAATTGTAGAAGGAGAGGTCTCTGCCGGTTCTATTAAAAGTTTTTGCTGACTTTTCATACGGGCATAATTGCCCAAAAAACCAAAAAAGTCAAGCATAAAATGTAACATAAATTTATCCGGTTGAAATTTTTCTAAACCTTGATTATAGGCCGATCTGGAGGCCTATGTCAGGATTTCTGAAGTTACATTCCCATTATATGTACGTTTATTATAGGGGTTGTGGTATCTATAACTTTTTTTGTGATCGT
>JAZDIE010000256.1:0-3897 GCA_043805295.1 Pseudomonadota bacterium | reverse complement strand
CCTTGAATCACGCTTTGATGTATTGCCGCCTTCTATCATTAGAACGGTTGAGGCTATTTCCGACCTTGCAATCCTTAAACTCCTTAGGAAAAAGGCGTTGTTAATTGAATCCTTGCAGCAATTTGAGAAGGTTATGGAAATGATGAATTCGTAGAAAAGCCCCAAATTTTTATATTATGTCAAGTTAGGTGTCTAAAGTGAGCTAAAGTTTAAAGTGCCTAAAGTTATTTAAAATGGGAATTCCTATACTATCGAGCTAATGAGACTTTTTACCATATGACTACACATAAATTTACAAGACATAGCGCAATTCGCAACATAGGAATAACCATTTTTCTGCTTTGTATTGGCTTTGCATGCACTGCGCTTGGAGAAGAACAAGTAACGGTAGGTGTCCTGCCTTTTGATATATACGCTGCCCCCTCTATGCAGATGCTGAGAACTCGCCTTCCCGCGCTGATAGAAGACCAGCTCGCGCGCGCGGGTATTCTTATTCAAAAGCAAACTGATATTACAGCAGACGAATGGTGTTTGTCGGAAAAAATGAGCGGAGCATCGTTTGTTGTATCCGGCAGCTTCACGCAATCAGGCGATCATTTCAGCATTGACGCCAGGGTATCATCTTGCAGGCAACCGGCAAAGGCCGACAGGTTTTTTGTCGAGGGGATTGGCATTGAACATCTTCTGGAAAAGGTGCAGCAACTCTCTCAGCTTATCTTAAACAAGGCGCTCGGCAGGGTTGAGATCGCAAAAATAATCGTGGTAGGAAATCGCCTTATTGAGCTCGAGGCGATAAAAGGCGCTATCCACGCGAAGGAAGGGAATATTTTTTCAGAAAAAGAGCTGCGGGATGACCTGAAACTGGTTTATCAGATGGGATATTTTGACGATGTCAGTATCGAGGCATCTGATGTCTCTGCGGGCAAACAAGTAATGATTAGGGTGGTTGAGCGGCCTGTTATCCATGAAATAATTTTTAAAGGCAACTCTGAATTAAAAGAGGAAAAACTCAAGGAGACATTGAATATCAAGGCCGGTTCCATACTCAACATCTATAAAACAAGGGAGGCTGTGTCCGCCCTAGAACAGCTATACAAAAAAGAGGGATACCACTATGCCTCTGTAAAGCTTGAAACCAAGCTGTTCAAATACGGCCAGTCGGATCTCATATTTAATATTGAAGAAGGAGAAGAACTGCACATAAAAGAAATTTCATTTATCGGCAACACAGCATATTCGAGCAAAGACCTAAGAGACCTTATGAAGACCTCTGAAAAGGGTTTTTTCTCATGGCTGACCTCATCGGGTTCGCTTGAGCAGGAAAAGCTGGACCAAGACATCTCAATCCTGGCGACACACTATCATAACAACGGCTACCTTCATGCGAAAATAGGAGAACCAGAAATCTCTTATGAAAAGGAGTGGATTTACATCACTATCAAAATCGAGGAAGGGACTCAGTTCAAGATCAGCGAAGTAACTGTAGAAGGAGATATGATAGAACCTGAGGAAAAACTCCGCTCTCTTATTAAAATAAAGAGCAAGGATACCTACAGCCGCGCCGCCATCAGGGAAGACGTGCTTGCGCTGTTGGATGTATGCACTGACGCAGGCTATGCCTATGCAGACGTATCACCACGGATCGATGAAAACCCTGAAAAGCAAGAGGTAAAAGTTGCTTACGTTATCAAAAAAGGAAAGCCTGTATACTTTGAAAAAATAATTATCAACGGCAACACCAAAACAAGGGACAAGGTGATACGCCGTGAGTTGAGGGTATATGAACAAGAACTTTTCAGCGGCAAGGGGATGAAGCAGGGGATACGGAACATCCACAGGCTGGACTATTTTGAGGATGTCAAAGTAAACAATGTTCGCGGAAGCAGCGACGACAAGATGGTACTGCAAGTTGACGTTAAAGAAAAAGCCACAGGCGCTTTCACCTTCGGTGGAGGGTACAGCTCTGTGGATCATGTTTTTGGCATGGCCTCTATCGCTCAAAGAAACCTTTTCGGACGAGGTCAAACGCTGGAGTTAAAGGCAACAGCAAGCAAGCGCACCACTGATTTCAACCTTGGTTTTACCGAACCCTGGCTTTTTGACATCCCTCTCCTCGGAGGGTTTGACCTTTATAATATAAAAAAGGACTATGACACCTACGACAAGGATAGCATTGGAGGCAAGCTGCGGCTGGGATATCGTTTAACCGACTATACAAGGACTTGGATTTCGTATAACTATGAACAAGCGGACGTGCGAAATATCCAGGATAACGCAGCTAAGGCAGTAAAAGAGATGGAGGGTGAGACCATCTCAAGCAGTGTAACCACAGGGGTTGGAAGAGACTCGCGGGACAAGGTTTTTAACCCTACAGAAGGATCCGACAACAGCATCTCAGTTGAATGGGCCGGAGGGCCATTTGGCGGAGACACTGCTTTTGCCAAATACATAGCAGACACAGGATGGTATTACCCCCTATTCTGGGGGACAGTGGCCGCGCTGCATGGAGAATTAGGGTTTGTGACCAAAAACAGCGGGGGAAAGCTTCCTGTATACGAGCGCTTTATGCTCGGCGGCATGAATTCGGTAAGGGGGTTTGATTACAGGGATATAGGCCCTAAAGACCCTGATACCTATGACCCAACAGGCGGCAATAAAATGATACAATTCAATGCGGAATATCTGGTGCCAATTATAAAGGACGCTGGCTTGATGGGTCTCTTATTTTTTGACGCCGGACAGGCGTACGATAATGGAGAAAACATAACCTTAAATGAAACACGGAAAAGCGTCGGCTATGGCATAAGATGGTACTCTCCAATGGGGCCTCTCCGGCTGGAATACGGACATATACTCGATCCCTTGCCAGGCGAAGGCACTGGACGGTGGGAATTCTCTATGGGCACACTGTTTTAAGAATAGAAAATCTATTACAGGCTTAGGGAAAGTCAGAGTAGTCATTGCCTGACTTGAATGCGGGTGCCTCTTCCTCAGAATCTGTGGGTAAAAGGTAGCTCATCCTCAACTGGTTTAAAGCTGACAGCAGTTTTCATTTGCCGAACAATTTCCGAAATCGATGATTGTTTCCTCGTAGGGGCGGGTTCTAAACCCGCCCCTACGGTTATAAATTCCTGCAATCGGCCTTCTATCATACACTTGGTAATTTGCCGGAACCTAAATTTACCCACAGATTCTTTGGACGAAGCTGTTATTCGCCAAGTAATTCGTGAAGAATTAGACCGGGTTGTTCATCATTGACAGTAGAGTAGGAGGCAGGCTTCGTCTATGGTGTATGTTAGGTGATATATCTAATGTTTATGGTTTAGAGTTAGGAATAATGTTGCAGAAGATGGGGCTGAACAACCACGGATATTGACTGTGGCCGTAAAACAACCATTGAACAATGGGCAGCACGATAGGAGGCGTAGGAGTAAATATCGACCAGGTAACAGAAAATGGATTATTATAGAGCGGTTCTAAATTTTTCTTTTGGGATTCTGCATTTGCCTGTGGAATGGCTGTCGTGGCAAACAAGATAAGAACTAATGCTAAGCTTACTGTTAGACCTTTTTTCGTTTTCATGGCGCTATCCTTATTCCCGTAGTAGTAGGGGTTCAAAATTTTGTACCCCTACAATCTTTTTTAGAAGACACATATCTTTGTAGTAGATTTAGGGCATTTAGACTTAAGCCCATAAAAGTTATACCAAAGCTGTTCCCTGATATATGTCTGATTCGTGCATCTGCCATAAAACTTTTTTTAACCGGTGTGGGCAAGGAGACAGTTACAGAAACTATTTTGTCAATGCTGCATCCTTTAAATTGATTTGGGGCTATAATGCCAATTCCGCCTTCTCCAATATCCTTGGCTTGCAGTGTTTCCAGAAAATTCTCTCCA
>JAZDIE010000255.1:0-3891 GCA_043805295.1 Pseudomonadota bacterium | reverse complement strand
CTGTGAAGGTCACCTATTTCCGGGGGTAGCAAGGTCCCATTATCACTGGCTAATGCCCGGAGCCTTGGGTGCCAAAGATCGCGATGGCCACCACCGCCAAAATCCCAGGCCACTTCCCCTACAAAAACGGCTGCTTCGCCTGTGCGTGCTAATACCCCAAAAATTTCTCTGTCTCCATCAAGGCAACAAGCAGCAGGGTATTCATTTTGTTTTTGTAATAAATCCGTTGCGGCGTAAACCCCTGTCAGGTTCCGCCAGCCATCCGCACATTTGTAGGAGGCACTGCATGTGGCTGTATTAGCAATCGCCATTATTGCTGCCGATACAGCGTCTCTTTGTTTCCGTACAGCATTAGCTATCCCACGTTGCCAAAAGTCATGGGCTGGATTTTTTTCGCACGCAATTGTAGCTATAAGCTGTTTTTTCCCATGACTTTTTTCTTTGATATTATTTAACACTCTATCCAATGGCCTTTGACCTGTGCTGTTGCATGTGACATCTGCACATATCAGTGGGTATATATCAATATCATCGAAGCAAAGGCAAAGAAGGCAACTCCCATAGACGAGGGAAGGAACTGAAGATGATTCAACTCGTTGTTCCAAAAAATTTTTTACAAAGACAATCCGGCGCATATCGCCATTTTCTTTGCGAATCCAACAACAGCCACAATTGTAGGTCCTGTACGGAGAGCCAAAGTTATCAGAGATATGAAAACCTAATTCTCTATTTCCAAAAGCATCTTTCCAATCGCGTAACTCAGATTCCGTCCAGAGGCCAATACCTGCAATTATAATCAAAGAACCGGAGAACTGGGAAATAAGATTATCCATATCCTGCCAGAAGTCTTTTGATAGCGAAAATTCCGGCAATAAAACTACCGCCTTGCCATCTGAAGAAAAGGCCATTTGAGCTATGTGACTATTGGTACCTCCATTGAACAGGCTGCCTATGAAACAACGAACATTCCCATTCGTTTGGCAACTCTTAATCTCAGTTTCTGTAGGCAAGGGACTTTGTGCCAGAAAAAGCGGCAAGGTCGTACCATTTTCAAGCCATGAACCTTTAATCTCGATTTCATAAATATTATTTGTTGAATGGCACATTGTACTCTACAATATTAATTAAGACCGACTATTTCCCTTAGTTTTCCTGTGGTTGTTGGGATCTTAGTCTGAAATTCATGAATATTGTGACAGATGTATTTCCATCTATTACGATATTTTTTTGTAAAATGAAATATGATGTAATAATATTAGTATCCTGATTAAATATTGTCAAGCAAGAGTTTGTAATTAAATGATTAAGGATGCCATATCCATGAAAAGGTCTGTAGATACCATAATAGTACGGGTTTTAAATGTCTTTTGAAAGAGAGGCTTTTCCCCCCTAATATTTTGTAGTTATGTAAACACCAGTACGTCCGGGGCAAGGATACCCCTGTTTGTTATTATGCTGATTTAAAGACGAATCGTAGGATTTATGGATAAACTGTTTACCGCAGACAGTGCATTTAAAAACATATTTCGGGTCATAACCGGGAGTTCTACTCCTCGATCTACTAATGGTTGACTTAGTGCTTTGCAGTCTCGTGATCCCAGTTTTGCTTGTCCTCACTTTTGTTTTGGGAGCATAAACTGGGCCTAAAGCGGTTAACTCCACAGCATATCTGGGCGTGAACGGAATCTTTGTAACCTCAGCACCTTGAATTCGGTCAACTCTATATGATCTTGCTTCTGTTGTATCATGCTTTACGGCATAGAGCAGAAGATTACCGTCACGTGTAAGACGCATGGAATACGGCTCAATAATCGGTCTTTTGGTGTTTCCATTTGTATCTATATAGTTTAAATTAACACATAGCCGGTTCGCGGCGGCAAATCTAATCAGCTCAAGAGGTGTAGCTGTATGCCATGCCTCTGCCATAGCAGGTGGATGCCATGTCGCATCAACCACCTGCCCCATATACGGTATGGCAGGTGGTACAGCTTTTTCAATAGCATGATATAACCACTCAAATAGCTCAGGAAGTTCCTGCCAGAATTGTTTAAAAGGGGGCAAGACAGTCACCTGATGTCCCAGCATATTTTCCCATTCGGTCTCTAATTCTGTCCGTTCCGGTTTACTTTCGAGACTATCCATTGTTGGCAGTGATATCCCTTTGAAAGTACACTTGTTTTCCAGAGTGCTCAAAATAAGTGACCGATCATGTCTTGTATTGTCACGCCGATATAGATGAACTACGTCATAAAGATCCCTGGGTCTTAGACGCTCTGTCAAGGCCCTGATTTTTTCAGCAAAGACCTCCTCGAAACAATAACATTGTACATGTATTCCGTCTTCCGGCCTGTCAGAGTAGGGATGATGAACTTCCTGACCGGCAGGATCCAGGACTAAGACCTCATCGTCCGTCAGGTCTAATTTTATGCGGGGCAGATCACCGCCCGGCCTTAGAGGTCCTCGATAGCCGATCCTTCCCTGAACTGAAATTTTCCCACGCGGATTTGTATAAACTTCAAAACGGATCAGTTCATGCGGCATCTCAATACCTGAAGTTTCATACACCCAGGCTGCAATCTCCCTGAACGTATTAATCAAGAAGCTTTTATTGAGATGATCAGGCTTTATAACCGTGAAATCCAGATCTTCAGAGAAACGATAGGTCTCAAAATAGCACTTCTTTAAGCATGTTCCGCCTTTAAATATCCAGCTTGAGCCGAGTTCTGAATGACTTGAAATCCCGGTCAGCATCCATCCGAGCACGTAGTCTTTCTCGATGACATTAGCAGTCAGCCCAAACTCCCTGGAAAAATCCATTATTTCCTGACGGTTGATCAAATCAGTTCTCCTTGTGCCCAGCTTTCCGGTATCCATAGCCTCCAGCGCGTTATCAACCTATCAGCTTTCAGTGTCGGATCAAGTTTTGTGTTCCCCTTTGTAAGTTGAGCTTTGCATTCATTCTTAGCCGCTTCCTGGTCAGCAGCATAGCGTTCTAACAGGAATCCGAGGCGTTTAAAAACAGCGCCATTGCCCAGACGTTTCGCATAATCGATCAGAAGCTGAATATTTTTGTTCTCAGATTTCAGATAACTCAAAAACATGCCTACAGTTGGCCGTATTCCACCGCCAAGCTTTGGGTCTGTCAGCATGTCAAGGATAGTTCGGGAAGGATCGGAGATGGATACTTTTACCTGCCCTCTCCAGACCGTCTTAGTTCCGAAAAGTGACTTTTCAGATATCGTGCGGAGCATAAAGCTCGTTCCCCTGATAACAGGGGAGCGATCCCTGGGCTTCTGATTGGTCATAACAACTACAGTGCGGAAAATCTGTTCTGTAAGACCCCAATACTCCGCAGCACTCCACGCTCCAATATAGCATGGAGAAAATAATCGCTCCGCAATAATCCATGGGTCTTCCAAAGGAATATCGGCTGTGCTGGATTCAAGGGCTACACGTATATACAAGCCCCGGCGCACACGGGAAAGCCAGCCTTTTTTCGCCCAGCGGGAAAGCATCTTAGCTGCATCGGTGGGTGAAACCTTGAGAATACCGGCTGCATCTTCAACCGAGACGGTGCCTTTTGTCTCCCGAAATATCGCTGATAGCCGCTTTCTGTCTTCTTTTCCTATACCTGTTAGAGGTTCCATTTAGAGGTTCCATAGTATATCAAAAGCGCTATAATTCATTTGATGCTGGAATTACAGCATATCGTATATACTTAAAGGTGCTTATTCAAAGTTTCTAAAAAAAGCTATTGCCTGTGCTTCCAAAGTACCTGCAAGCATAGCTCTATCAAGAAGTCTGTTACTTTCTTAGCACGAAGTTTCAGGAAGCACTGAGCGGCTGGCCGTTCAATCATCTTGGGATGATAAATAAAAGCGTATTTGATCT
>JAZDIE010000254.1:0-2245 GCA_043805295.1 Pseudomonadota bacterium | reverse complement strand
GGCATAAGAATAGCCGGCAAAGGGATGGAAGTATGCTTGCCAGCGACTAAAAACTCTTTGGCCATGATATGCTTTTTGCCAAATGGGTCGATAGTCTCATATCTGATCCGGTAAGCTCCAGCCTCAAGAGACGATAAGGATATCCTCGCCTCTCCCTGCTCGTTATGTGTTGCTTCTCCTTTTGCAACCTCCTTTTCGTCCCCCCAACTGCTAAGAGCTTGCGCTGGTGAATAGTCAGGATTCCACCTTGGCCGAAGATCATCGTCAGGCGTGCGGAATCCCTCGTCAACCAATGGCCTTATAACAGGCTGATCAGCAGGAAGCAGGGCGCGGGATGGGCCTTTAAGCTTAAATATGCGCCAATTGCCTTGGCCTTTTGCAGGGACTCCGTCAAGGTCCGTCCTTTTAATGACAAGCTCCACTGGATTCTCTTCTATGTAAAAATCAGAATCCATAGTCGCTCTGGCCTCCACAGCCACAAACCCCAACCTGAAAGAGCGCTCGGACTTGCTGGTCTCACCCCCCTCATCTGTCACCTCTGCGGTTACTGAATACCGGTAGGTGATATCTTTTTCTTTTACAGCCAGACGCTCGTCCGCCTTTGGCGTAAAATCCAGAGAAAAACGCCCTTCGGAATCAAGGGCTGATACCCCTGTTTCTATAATCTGCTTCTCAGAATTAGGCACCCCCCCTTCCCTATACCAATTCCCCCACCAACATGGATAGACAGCCTCCCTGCTTACACTCCATTTAACCGCGCCGTTTGTAAGAGGTAGGCCAAAATAATAACGCGCCTCTCCTTTAAGCCTTGCAAGAGTGTTCAGTCGAAGCGGAATTTCCGGTTCAAGAAACCTTGCCTCAAATGTCGGGCGTTTGTACTCCTCAATATGGATATTGCTCGCCCCGCTCGGAGAGCTTTCTATACGCCACTCGCCCAGGAGTCTTCCTGCTGGGATTAAGAACTCGCCTGATGCTGTTCCAAAATCATTGGTTACAAGCGTCTTTTCTTCCACTACCTGGTTATTTGCGTCACGCAGATAAAGAGTAACCGGCGTATTTGGCCAGATCTGAAGATGTCCTTTCTCTTGTTTCCCCCTGTAGACAACGGCCTTCCATAATATTTTCTGAAGAGGGCGATATACGCTTCTGTCCGTATATATAAGGGCAGCCTGAACCTCGGACGGTTTTGAGGTTTCTTGAAAATAAAGATCGTCTGGATCAATCGCCAGATCATCCCCTGACCTAGCAAAAAGAAAATATGACCCATCATGATCGTGTCTTGTAAAGACCGATCTACCTTCTTTGTCTGTCTCAAGCGCATCAACTATCCTGTGTCCTTTTTGCCAATCGTAGCGGTATAAAAAGACCTTGGCTCCTGCAATAGGGTTACCGCTTTTTCCTGAAAAAGCAGTGACCTCAATTGTTTCTTCAAATTGCCTGGAAAAAAGCACAAGGTCGCCTATGACCATATAGACTGCGCAGACCTGTGTGCGGTGCGGCTTAAAATCAGGGTCAGCAGACGCGATAACCGCGTAGAGGTTTGATTGTGTCATTGGAGGGGTGATAAATGCCTGGTGTTCCTTGAAATCCAAAGTCTTTGGGAGATCCACGGACCACTCAAAAGCCGGATGCTTTTGAAGAAGACTCAGAAGGTCTTTCTGGTCAGGCCAGAAGTTGTAGTCCTTGTGTGATTCGATCTTTTGTTTGATATCATAAGGATATGCCCTGAAATACATTTTTGTCAGGTTCTTGTAGCGGATCCCTATGGAACGTCTGTCAGGCCCGTCGCTGCGCATGGCATCAAGCGTAAAAGCCGGCGCCTCTATACTCGCTACAATATAGCGGCAGCGTTGATCGCCTATGGTGTTTGGATATACATCTATAGCCTCTTTTGCTACCTTGCGAGCCACAATCAGGTTGTCATGGTCAGACCCTTGCTCAATAAACTCGGCCCTAAGCGCTGCACCTACTGCCCACCATGGATAACGCCTGTAACCCTCAAACCTTGATTCAAGATCATTTAAAATATTTTTCCGTTCTTCATCATGTGTAAAGCTTGCATACAGCCTCTGCAATAGTTCCAGCCTGGCTTCCATGGCAGCCTCTGGTCTTCCTTTTAATAAGTGCCAGGCCTCCAGGTCTCCAAGCAAAAGAGCTATCTTTGAAAGCGGATGCGCCTTTACATCAACAAGTAATTGATCAGACGCACCTGTTGCCTCCTTTGCATTTGCAAGGAGTTCGTTTA
>JAZDIE010000253.1:0-3862 GCA_043805295.1 Pseudomonadota bacterium | reverse complement strand
AATGGCCTCCAGTCCCATCTTGCGCATCAGTCTGCGGATTCGCTTATGATTTACTTCATGACCCTTGATTCTCAAACATTCTGTTATTCCTGGAACCCCGTAAAAGGGCGTCTTTGTGAACTGTTCGTCAATCAATTTCATGATAAGATCGTTGTAGCTGTCATCACGATCCGATTCATAATAATATGACGCCCTTGAAAAACCCATCAAATCACATTGGCGTTGTATGGTTATCTTCTTGTGCTCCCGCTCGATCATCGCTCGCTTCTCCTCAACAGAAGCTGTTGAGATTTTTTTTTAGGCCAGTCCAGTTCCACCTTGAGCTGACCTATCTGACGGTAAAGTTCAGATATCATTTCTTCAGATTCCCTATCCTTTTTATGCCGCCGATCGGTAAATACGCCAGGCAACTCGTCAAGAAGTTTTTGCCTCCGCTGACGAATTTGATTCGTATGGACTCCATATTCACTGGAAAGCCGGGACATGGTCTTATCTCCCTTCATAGCCTCCAGCGCCACCCTGGCCTTAAATGCTGTGTCGTGATTTTTCCGCATGCTGTATGCCATCTTTTCCCTCCTCGCTTCTTGCTTTTGGCATCCTTACATGCACCTTATTGGTCTGTCTGGTTTTTGGGGAGTGTTATATTCTTTTGATTTTGTTCCAACGGATGAGTCAAACAACTGTTTTTGTATGGATACATAAAGGGAGGGAGATTAAATCTGGCTTGAAGGAAAGGCTGTGGCTTGGACATATAATTTGTGTAATCTTGTGTTGTTTGCGATAAAAAAAATGGCTTGGAGAGGTTTTTTTTCTCACAAGCCATTTCTCAAAAGTTGTGTGTTACAGAAGCGTTGGAAAAACAACTGGTTCAATAACAGGAAGAACAGGAGGGAATATCGGCTCTATAGAAGGTAAATGTATTACTGGCGCTGGCAACAAAATAGGGAGCACTGGCCGAATAACAACAGGAGGAACAGGAATAAATATCGGCAAAACATGAATAGGCTTACAAGGGATTATAGGCTGAATAATAACAGGAGGAAATATCGGTAAAACATGATAAACAGGAATAGGCTTAAAATAGAATGGCCTAAAACATATGAAATTCGCATTTGCCTGTGGAATTGCTGTGGCTACGGCAATTAAGATAAGGAACCCTAAACTTAAGAAACCCTTTTTTGTTTTCATCGTACCCTCCTTTTTATTTAACGGTTTTTTATAGGTCGCTTGCCTTGTTTTTGGTTTACTAATTAAAGCAACAAGTAGGCCAAACAGCTAACATTAATAATATTAAATAGTTATAGCTTAAAATGGTCTCGATGCACGCAGGGGCTTACTAGAAATGTGCAGGCTATTGCATAGTATAACAGGAGTTTGAGCAGTATCAATGACGATCATGAGATTATCTGGGATAAATCCTTTTCCAATGCAGTTTTCAGTTGCTACTATCCACTAAAATCTATTCCCCGCTATGTTGAAACATCCTTCTGGATATCTTTACTCCAAGACCGCTTACAGATTCAACCTCAGTTCCATTCTCATCCAAAGAAATTCAAAACTCATCAGAATATCCCCTAAGAAGGATTCCTTACCCATTAATATTATATGACTACGATACTACAAAGTAAGGGGCTAACCGTAACAGCTAACCCCTTTAATTTACTGAAGCCGGCGATGGGATTTGAACCCGCGACCTACTGATTACGAATCAGTTGCTCTACCACTGAGCTACGCCGGCCCGGGAAAATAATAGTTGCGTCTTATCCATTTAACCCTTTATCACACCAATCGGTCTGAGTCGAGCCACCTTTCGAGAAATATCGGCGTTGTGCACAACATCAACCACGTTTGATATATCCTTATAGGCGTCAGGCATTTCTTCTCTTAGGGTGGATTTGCCTGTCCATTTAACTATAATACCCTTATCCTCTAACTCTCTGTGAATGGATCGGCCTTTGCTGGCGTTCAATGCCTTTGTCCGGCTCATTATTCTCCCTGCGCCGTGGCAGGTAGAACCAAAAGTCTCTTGCATGGCATGCTGGGTTCCTACCATTACATACGAGGCGGTTCCCATATTGCCTGGAACCAACACTGGTTGTCCGATCTGGCGGTATATTTCAGGCAAGGCTTCATGGCCTGGCGGAAAGGCGCGTGTTGCGCCCTTGCGATGTACACAAACCCATTGTTTTTTGCCGTTTACTGTGTGCTGCTCTTTTTTTGCAATATTGTGGCATACATCGTATACAAGGTGCATATTTAAGTCTTGCGGTCCCATTCTGAATACCTGTTCAAAGGCACTGCGGGTCCAATGCATTAGCATTTGCCGGTTCGCCCAGGCATAGTTTGCAGCACATGCCATACCTGCCCAGTATCTTCTACCCATGTCTGAATCGATCATTGCGCAGGCAAGCTGGGCATCTGGGATAGAGAAATCAAGGGTTTTTACGTGCTTATTCAGCAGAGCCAAAAAATCATCACATACCTGGTAACCTAATCCCCTTGAACCTGAATGTAGGAGCACGACTACCTGGTTTTGCCATAGCCCGAATGCCGATGCCGTTGACTGATCAATAATTTGATCAACAACATCCACTTCCAGAAAATGATTTCCAGATCCCAGTGTGCCTAGCTGTTCTTTGCCGCGTTCAAGGGCGCGCTGGCTTACAACTTCAGGTGCAGCGTCCTGCAAACAGCCATAGTCTTCGGTTCTGTCAAGGTCAGAGGCACACCCGTATCCATTGTTCACAGCCCATTTAGCCCCTTCTGCCAGCACTTTTTTTTCTTCGGCTATGTTTAGTTTTGTCCGGCCGGTTGATCCTACGCCTGACGGTATATTTTTAAACAACGCCATCACCAGATCGTTGATTTTGGGCATAACGTCTGATGCTGAAAGGGATGATGCAATAAGCCGGCATCCGCAATTGATGTCATATCCTACCCCGCCAGGCGAGATTATCCCTTCTTTTATATCGAACGCGGCCACGCCTCCGATCGGGAAGCCATACCCCCAATGCATGTCAGGCATGGCTAGAGAATATCTTAGTATTCCCGGAAGCTGCGCCACGTTGCATACTTGCTTTATTGACTCATCATTACGCATATCCCCCATGAGTTTGCTATCTGAGAATATGAGACCAGGAACCCGCATTGCGCCGGTTTTGGGAAGCTCCCATCGGTATTCGTCTATTTTGTTAAGGCCGTCAAACATCGAATATTATTGTTGCCTCCCACTCTCCATTTTTTGAATGTACGTCTATATGGTGATAAGTGACTGCCTTGATCTCAGTATTGATTTCATGTGTGTTGGGATTATATTCTTCAATTGTCACATCTGCCTGAATGTTATGCTCATTAAGTTCAATTATCTGTACATCGTTCACGACGTGCTTTTCCCCATTCCACATATAAAGAATCTCACGCAGCCAATTTACCATTAGATCAGGCCAGCCTTCACCTTCAACTGACAAAAACTCTGTGCTTTTAGATCCCTTGTCAGTATTTTTTTTTGTGACATTTATCATGATATCGAAGACAGCAAGCGCAGCATTTCGGAAAATTTGGGCAGGAGCGGATCCGACCACTACAATACCCAGGTCGGCTGTGTGATCAATAAGATGATACGATAATTGACGAGTCATTTCCCACAGTATTTGTCTTTGACCGCTGTACTGGATTTATATCCTGTCGCAGCTTGTGCAAGAAAGTGCCTTTTCCTGTTCATCGTCTAGTTTGTCTTTCATCTGATCAAGCGTATATCTGGCACCGCATCCACGGCAGCGCAAAAGTGTTGCGCCTCAAAGTCTAATGATTTCTAACTTTTCTCCACATTTAATACAGTTCATATCATTTTCACTCTCCTGTT
>JAZDIE010000252.1:0-3140 GCA_043805295.1 Pseudomonadota bacterium | reverse complement strand
ATTTTCTGCACCATTATATTTTAAGGATGCCTGGCTTTTCATATCTTCATTGAATGAATAATGGCTTTTCGAGACGTTTTACCGTCTCGAAAACCACCTTGCACTAAACGCAGGGTAACGATTTCATAAGTTTTGGCCTGTTTTAATCAAAGCGTGAACAAGCTATCGATGATTTAATAGTGAATTCCGGCTGTAAATACGGGCAGAATTTTTTATTTTGGAACTCAAATTGGATATGTGGACAAACCGGCAGCGATGGCCCGGTATAATGCGTTAGAACCGACCTATTGTTTTGAATTCATAGAGATGTTGGGAGCCTGTCGAGTGCAGGTGGATATCTCAGGTCATGGGCTGCGTGAACGTGGTCTCGGCAACCGTTCAAGCAAGACCAGCTGGTCACTGCCGCAGTGTGGGCATTTCAATATTTTACCGGCAATAGGCGGATCTTCATTTTCTGATCCCGGGATAGGTCGACCTGACATTATAGCGGCTAAAATCATGGAGTTGGCCAGCGTGCTTACATGGTGAGCATTAGACTTATGCCAGATCCCATAGTAGCGTATTTTATGAAAGCCTTTCGGCAGTACATGTTGCAAATATCTACGAATGAACTCAGAGCCATCTATCCTGGACGTAAGCCACCTGCCGCCTTTGCGGTCTTTGTAGCGGAATATAACGTGTGTCTGGTCCATGCTCATAATCCGATGATTGGTGATGGCAATGCGAAATACATATCGAGCCAGATAGTTTAATACGACAGGTTTACCCTGGCCGTAGTGCAGGCTGTGAGCAACCCAGTCCTTTGACCATGTCAATGGATCAACACTATGGTAAAGATCATTATCGCTTCTTCTTAGCCTTGCCGCGAACTTGCCTCGAATCAGTTTTGACAGTGCTTTGACCGGAACCAGATATTTATTCTTACAGGAGATCCAACGGCCATCATTATCGACTCCGCCACCAGTGACCAGCATGTGGACATGCGGATGATACGTTAAATTGTTCGCCCAGGTATGCAGAACAGCTAATACCCCTACCCGTCCGCCCAGATGCCTTGGATCGTCTGCCAGCCGTATCAGAGACTCAGAGGCAGTCTTCATCAGCAGAGAATACATCCGTTTTTGACGGCTGCGAAAGGCACGGTGCAAGGTATCCGGAATCGTCACGGTTACGTGAAAATAATCACACGGCAACAATTCAGTGGTGCGTTGCTCGAGCCATTGATGGATCTGGTCTCTGTGACCGGCCGGTCAGTGCCGTTTACGGCAGGCATGATAGACGTAAACTTTCTTTCCGCAGCGCTAACACCGGTAAATATGTCCGCCCTTGGCCTCTGTTCTGCATTGCTGGATGTCGGAGATGACCTTTTTGTGCGAAAGAGGCATTTGTCCGGAAAACCGATCCAGGTACGCAGGCCCGAACCGACGCATGATGTCGGCCAGTTCGATTGCCATAACCGGTCTTTTCAGATAGAGCTGGTTATAAGCTTTTCGACGGCCTTACGGACCTGAGATTGGATGGGCGTGGTCAGGTGCGTGTATACCTCCGTTGAACGTATGCTGGCGTGTCCGAGCAACATTTGCACAATGCGAATGTCTACACCCTGTTCTAATGATCGCGTAGCGAAACTATGCCGCAAAACATGGGGAGTAACATCCTTGATTCCCGCCGAAAAACAGGCGTCATTGAATGCAACTCTCACGGAAGAATCGGACACGTGGGTTTTACCATAACGGTTTGGGAAGAGGTATTGCTTGTGTCTATGAGTCTTCCAGAGGCCTCTGAGAGCCTGTAATGTCGTTGGCGGAATGGGTACCAGCCGCTGCCGGTTAGATTTGCCGGTGATGGTCAGGATAGATGTGGGCTTGTCGATATGGCTGACCTGTATCCTGACCGCTTCGCCGAGTCGAAGCCCGCAACTGTACGTCACAAGAAGACAGTTGCGATATACAGGATGCCTGACCCCATGGATGATTCGCATGCAGTCTCCATGAGGAAGCGCATGTGGCAGATGCATTCGACGCAAAGGTTTCATTTTTTTTTGAACAGATCCCAGTCATGGCCCAGTGTTTGGCGAAAAAAGAATCGTAATCCAAAATGCGTCACCTTGAACGTACCTTTAGCCGGACCTTGACGGTGATGATCAAGCATGTAGTCATAGACCTGCTGCTCTGTAAGCTCAGCCGGTGAACACCAGTAGTGCCTGATCAGACGCTCAACGACATAGAGATACCTTTTTCTTGATGTAGCGCCCATGCCGGCCAGTTCCATATCCGTGAGAAATTTACATTTCAATGCGTTGACAGGTACTGAATCAGATTTTGGATTGACAGTACCCTGCTGAGTGATAGTGCGTTTAGTCATTGTTCGTTTCCTCAAAATACATGACCATAAAAGGATGCTCAACACTTCGCCGAGCAATAGCCACGCAGTATAAACACAATTTACGACAATGAAAAACCATCTATGAAAAAGGAATCACCCAGCGAATCCATGAAAGGACCTGCGGCGAAGCCGTTTAGTGCAAAACGATGACATTTTCTGATGTTTTTGTAACGCCTTTCTCAAAAAAGGTTTATGAAGATGGCAATCTTCAAAAATTGGCAAATAAGGGGTTGTACAGTTGTAGCCTGGTTGTATTGATTTTCTCGTGAAAATTGGGCCATTTTGGTGTTGCTGTGTCACTGTTCTAAAGCATCTGTTTGCGGCAGTTTTGCTCGCCACTCTTCGGCTTTTTCAGGCTTGTTCCAGGCCTCGTAGAGTTCGATAAGGTTCTCAATAGATTCCTGCGTGTGCGGATGTTTATCTCCGAGCTTGAGGCGGCGGCCTTCAACAGCTTCGAGAAGAAATTTCTCTGCTTCTTCGTAGCGAGCTTGCTCTTTGTATAGCACTGCCAAGTCGTTCTTCGTCTCCAGCGTTTCCGGATGGTCGTTACCTAACTCTCTTTGCTTGCCCTTTAATGCCTCATCAAATAATATCTTGGCTTGGTCATATTGTTTCTGCTTTGTGTGGAGTACAGCATAAGCATTTACAAAGCGGAGCGTTAATGGGTTATCCTCGCGGAATCGTCGGCGAGCTATGGGTAGGGCCTCGCTCAATAGAATTGTCACCTCCTTGTATCTGTCTTGATCTATGTAGAG
>JAZDIE010000251.1:0-4169 GCA_043805295.1 Pseudomonadota bacterium | reverse complement strand
AAGTTTTGATGATATTGAACGGCAACTGTTAAAAGGCCTGTTTTTTTATGATTGCGATGATGCGTAGGCGTTTTCAGGCCAAAGAAATGCGTAGAAGCGGTTTTTGAGCAGATCAGGAACTGTGAGAAAGTCACATACCTGAGGGGCTTGGCCTTTTCGTATGCGGCTACGGTCTTCATCGTATGTGACGTCTCTGACATAATGAATTTTATTTTCGATGCTCCAATGGCCTCGATTGAGAGTCAGCAGTCGTTTGGGATCTGCTTTATCCGATGTCAGGCTGGTAACGCCACAGATGGTTTCGGAGCGGGTTTTTCCCGTGGACAAGTCTTCAATATCTCGTTTAATGATAAAAACTTGTTGAACGTAAGGGAAAGTCAGATAATCGTTTAATTCAGAACTGGTCCAGATAGAACGCTGCTCCAGGCGGCCATGCGCTTTATCAATATCAGTATGATGAGGGGGGAAAAGTCTGGATGTTTAAATCCAGGATGTCTTGTTTCAGCGTTTGCTGATTATCTTTTACTGTGAAGAGATAATCAGCCTTTTTCTTTTCAACAATGTATCTGGCCGTTTCCCGTTGGGTATGAATCGCATCCGCAGTGATGACTGCTCCTTGCAGAGGTATGTGGGCAATCAATTTAGGCAGCATGGGAATTTCATTGGTTTTGGCTTCGACATTTATTTGCGCTAACACTAAAGCTTCCTGATGCAAAACCGCGCTGAGCAAGTGAATGGGTTTTGTGTTGTTATCAAAGGAGCCGCGAAGCGTTTTGCCATCAATGGCAATGGCTTTGTCCTTTGGTGAAACCAGATTGGCTATCCAGTCCCCCACTTTTCTATCCAAAGCAGCGGCATCCAGTTTTTGGCACACTCGACGGATCGTAGGTTCTGAAGGCGCTCTATGCCGTTTCCCGCCTAATCTGCGAAGCGTTTCGCGACTTAACCCACTGGCATATTCAGCAATGGAAATAAAACTGCGTGCGCCAGACAAAGCTGCGCAGACAGCAATCGCGACCACAGTGGCCACAGGATAGCGTACTCCACGTGGCTTACGTGGATCCACGATAGTTCTAAGCATATCTATTAAACTACCTTCACCTTCCAGGGGGAGCTTGTTGGGATCGAAACTCAGTGTTGTCATTGAACTTTGCCGAAGTGCAGTTGTTTTTTTCATTTTAACCTCATATTTTGGTGGAAATGGCGCTGTTATCTGGCTGGAAGAATTCGTGGTCATTGGACGCAACCAGTATGTTTTCTGGCATCCATGACTGACATAATGTTTACCGCGTTTTCCATAACCTTGAGTGGTTCCCAAACAGAGCCATCCGGCGGCATGATAGCAGGTTCCACGAAATCGGCTGGGATCCACAAAGGTTTCAGCAAAAAGAATCGGATGAGCGTAACAACGCTCCCAGTCCTGACTAAGCCGCTCTATATTACGGGCTAAAACGTAGGAAGCCAGGTTGGGAATGCGTCCCTGGGGCAGAATCAAAAATCGAACATTGTTGGCAATAAAATGCAGCCGCTTGCTTTTGATCTCAGAATTCCATCCAATCCCTGATTCTCGATGCCGGCAGTGAAGCGCTGCTGAACCCCAACCGATAAGCGCTAACCATTGTCCGTTAATGCTTGCCACATAGCAAAGGGATTCGCCAACGATACGGCCAAAACCCAAATAATGATGCAATTGCATCATCTCTTTCCACTGGTCTTTTTCGTGTGGACAGATTAATCGCAGCTCAAGTTGGTGGCGGATATTCTTCCAGGCATCCGTATTTGTGATCATGCAAATCTATTACCATAATTTTTTGCAATAAACCACTGTTTTTTAAATTAATCGCTAATCTAATACGTTAGATGACTTTGACGTAGTCCTGGGGGATTAGCGGGTTGACTTTGCAAATATTTTTAGGCTAGGCTTTAGCGGATTAGCTAAATAAATATTAGGGGGAAAAATATTCAATGATACAATTAGTGCGGGGATTCAAGGACATCCTCCCACCCGAAACAGATCTCTGGCAACACATAGAAGATGAAATGCGCAATATTTTTGAATCGTTTGGTTTCAAACATATCCGGACTCCAATAGTGGAGCAGACAGAATTGTTTGCCAGGGGGATAGGAACAACAACCGATATCGTTGAAAAAGAGATGTATTCTATTGCCAACTCAGGGGATGAATCGCTATCATTGCGCCCTGAGGCTACTGCCTCAGTAGTAAGGGCATATGTAGAACATAAATTGTATACGGAAAATCCGATTCAAAAGCTATATACCATAGGCCCCATGTTCAGAAGAGAAAGACCCCAGAAGGGGAGATACCGGCAATTTTATCAGATAAACGCAGAGGCGCTGGGACTTGCCTTGCCCGAGATAGACGCAGAACTTATACTGATGATATCCACCTTGATGAAACGCCTTTCAGCGCCTGATATTGAAATCAACCTTAATTCCCTTGGATGTCAGGGCTGTCGGCCCTCCTTCAGAAAAGAGCTTAGGGCGTTTATTGCTGACAAGGTTGAGTTGCTATGCCCTGACTGCAAGCGACGTATGGATACAAACCCTTTGCGCGTATTTGATTGCAAGGCAGAAGGTTGCCGAAAAGCGCTTGAGGACGCGCCAGATATAATTCAATATTTGTGTGATCCGTGCAAAGAGCATTTTGAAAAAGTCCAAAATATCCTTAATAGGTTCCAAATAGGATTTAAACTTAATCCGCGTTTAGTGCGTGGACTCGATTACTACATGCGCACAGCGTTTGAATTTATAACACCTCATCTGGGGAGTCAGAGCGCCGTGGCAGGAGGAGGCCGGTACGATGGCCTTGTAAAGGCGCTTGACGGCCCTGACCTGCCAGGGGTTGGTTTTGCAATTGGACTTGACAGACTGGCGGCGCTGCTTTCCGATCGCATACCTGAATTTTCCAGCCATCCGATGGTTTTTATCGCTGCCCTTGGCCGACAGCCGCAATACGAGGCCATTGTCTGGCTTGAAAACATCCGGCTTCTAGGCGTCCGGTGTGAAATGGATTTTGAGAACAGGAGCCTGAAAAGCCAGATGCGCCAGGCAGATCGCCTTGGCTCAACCCATGCGCTTATAGTGGGAGAAGATGAATTAAATAAGGGGAATGCTACATGGCGCGACATGAAGACTAAGGAACAGGTAATTGTGCCGCTTGCCGAGATTGTTACGTTCATTGTAAAAAACCTTGGAAAGGAAAAACTTTAGACAATGCTCCTTGCTATAGACATAGGCAATACTACCATTGCTATTGGGATATTTCACAATCTCGACCTGATTGTCAGTTGGAGAATAGGAACACGAGATACCCTTACCCACGACGAATTTCAAGTCCTTTTATCAGGTCTTTTTTCCAATAAAGGACTAAGCTATAAGGATATCAAAGGAGTTATTATCTCGTGCGTTGTTCCGCCATTGTCAGAGACCATGCGGCGGTTCTGCCAGCTCTACATAAAACAAGCGCCTATACATGTTCAACCATCGCTTCTTTCTGATATGCAGATCCTTGTAGATGATCCTAAATCAGTAGGGGTTGACCGCCTGGTAAACGCTGTAGCCGCATTTCACAGGGTTAACTCAAGCGTTATAGTTATAGACCTTGGCACTGCCACTACTATAGATTGCGTATCCGAATCCGGCGCGTTTCTCGGCGGGGTGATTGCCCCTGGGATCCATATATCTGCGGACGCGCTTTTTAATAAGACCGCTCAACTTCCCAGGCTGAGGGAGTTTTATCCCCCTCATACTGTTATTGGGAAAAACACCTTGTCTGCCATCAATGCTGGCGTAATCTATGGCTACGCTAGTCTTGTGGATGGAATAGTGCGCCGTGCAATGAAAGAGATGCAGGAAAAACCTCGCGTTATTGCCACAGGCGGCCTGGCATATCTTATAAAAGAAACATCTGAGACAATAGAAAGCATTGATCCAAACCTCAATCTTGAAGGGTTGGCAGTCATTTATGGAACGTTATACTAGTGCTTAATTGCATAAATTAACAATAGGGGGAAACATGGGGACGTCCATAAAATTATAAGTTAACTCTTGCACGGAAACGATATGCCCTCTTTTTCTGCTATCTGCTCCCCTCTTTTTACTGAAATACTTATGGATGGCTGTGACACGCCCAGCATCATGGCGATATC
>JAZDIE010000250.1:0-9942 GCA_043805295.1 Pseudomonadota bacterium | reverse complement strand
AGCAGCAGAATATCTTCCTTACGCTCCCTTAGCGGCGGTAAAAGAAGGGGGATGACATTCAATCGAAAATAGAGGTCTTGACGAAAGTTTCCCTGCTCCACCATTATTGACAGGTCTTTATTAGTTGCCGCAACAATTCTGAAGTCAGTCTTTATCCAATCCTTGCCGCCAATACGCTGTACAGATCTTTCCTGAATCGTTCTCAACAACTTAGCCTGAAGCAATAGGGGAAGCTCTGATATCTCATCCAAAAAAATTGTGCCATTATCCGCCAGTTCAAACTTGCCAATCTTTGTTTTATGCGCGTCTGTAAACGCGCCTTTTTCATGTCCAAAAAGTTCGCTTTCCAGCAGATGGCCTGGAATAGCAGTGGAATCAACCACAATAAACGGTCCGTTTTTTCGGGTGCTCAGCTTATGAACCATCTTTGCCAAAAGTTCTTTGCCTGTGCCGCTCTCGCCATATATTACAATTGTCGCATCCGTAGGCGCCACCTTCTGTGTCTTTTCCAATAGGGTTTGAAACGCCTTGCTTTGCCCAACTACTTTTTTTTCTTCCGCGATAATTTCCTTTAATTGCTTATTCTCCGCCTCTAATTTTATCCGAAGCCTGCGTTCTGTCTCCTGCTTCTCGCTGACAAGCTGAGCGCGTTCAATTACTTGAGCCGCTTCTGTAGTAAGCGCCTCAAGAAACGCCAGATCCGCTTTTGCAAAATGCAGGTTGGACAACTTGCTGTCGGCGTAAATAGCGCCGATGCGTTTTCCTTTCATATGCAATGGTATAGAGATAATCGTCCCCAAAGGCTGATCCTGCAAGCCAAACTGTGCGTTTTGAGGCGAATCTTTAACAAAATACAAGGGTGTTCCAGTTCTGACTACTTTATCCGGAATGGCGTATGGGATATCCTCTCCGAGGATCAGTTTTATGTCATTTCCATGCTTGTCTTTCGCTATCTTGGCAAAAAGCCTGTCGTTATCATCGACCAAAAATACGGCGCCTCTGTCCGATGCTGTAATCTTAATAACCTGCTTAATGATCAACGAAAGATGTTCGTCAAGACCATCGACAAAACTAATTGCATTAATGGTGTTCAATAAGGCGGAAATATTTACGTAGTCTTTAGACGGATTTCCGGAAAACAAACCATAAAGCCGATCCACCCTATAAAAACTATCTGTTATATTTTCATGCCAGGCCTGATATGATCCCGCGCCTTGTCCTGTTGCCGACGAAAGCGCCTGATCAGCCCTTTTAATCAAATCAAGAAAATCTAATGCGTTATCAGGAAACGAACAAGAACCGATACACACGCTGAATTTAATAAGACCATCCAGAAAACGGGTTTCTCCAAGTTTATGTATAATTTTTTTTGAGACTAGCTCTGCGCCTGCCTGGTCGGTTGTTGGAAGGATAACCGCAAATTCGTCGCCTCCATACCTGGTGGCAATGTCCTTTCCTCTGATGACGCGTCTTATGGTTTCTCCCAATTCCTTTAGCGCTTTGTCGCCGATATCTAACCCGTAAGTGACATTCACTTCTTCAAAATTGTCTATATCGATCATCAAAAGAGAAAGAGGGGCATTGTTTTCACCAGCCTCTCTGATTTCTGAAACAAGAAGATGTTCAAAGCAGTCCCTCCGCACAAAACCGGTCAAATTGTCTATGGTTGTCTTTAGATAAAGATCCAACAATGGAAAGACGCTTCCAAATATCTTTGAAGCAATATTTGTAAGACGCCTTATGTCTTGCTCGTGGAATACTTCATGCTTTTGCTTTTCACAGTACATGATGCCGAATGGAAAGTAGAATGAACCGGAATGTTGTCTTTTTTCCGAAACCTGCTTGTTGAATACCAGATAATCAGGTTTCAAAGTAATACATAGCTTATTGTCTGAAAGAACCATAAACTGGCTCTCTCCTGTCTCCTTCATATTCAATACTTGATTTACTAGTTTTGCCGGAGATGGATCACCCTGAAGAATCTCCTCATATCGCATATTATGAATAAACTCGACACTTGGCTGGCCTTCTTTGTCATACAAAAAGACAATCCCCTTGTCGGCTTCACTCAATTCTAAAAGACCGGCAAACATTTTTTCAGTAAGAATATTTCCGTCTAATTTGGGATAGATAATATTGTCTGTGTAATAGCGTACCCTACCAAGTTGCGAGCAGATTTTTTTTAATAACGCCTGATCCTTAATCTGATTATTCATGGAAAGGCCTCCTTGATTGTCAAATCAAGAAATGGGGATCGGTAAAAAATTGATGGGTCAGCAAAAAATGCAGATGCAAGGCGCACGAGTAGGGGCGAAAAATTTTTCGCCCCTACTTTCTGTACGTTGAGCCATTCCTCAATGAAGTACAACGCAGCAAATGGACTTTTTACTGACCCATCAATGTTTGAATGCGCGCTGGCCAGTAAATACCATAGTTACAGGAGGAAACGCCTCGTTGCATGCCTCTATGGACTGATAATCATTTAGCGATCCTCCGGGCTGAACAATGGCAGATATTTTTTCCTTGATAGCCACATCAACACCGTCCCTGAAGGGGAAAAAGGCGTCCGATACCATGACTGATCCGATCAGTCCAGCCTTTGCCTCTGCCGTCTCCTGATCGATCATCTCCATATCCTTTTTTCCCCGCTCTCCTTTAGCAACCTTTTCTTCTAATGTCTTGTAAGGGACATTAAACCGATCCCAGCAGAGGGCGTCCTTATACTTGGTATAGGCCTTATAAATAGCAATCTCGGCAACGCCTACGCGGTCCTGTTCTCCTGTGCCAATCCCTACCGTTGCTTCATTCTTAACGTATAAAACAGAATTGGATGTCACGCCTTGTTCCACAGACCATCCAAACAGCATATCTGTATATTCTTTATCAGTTGGTTTGCGGGCGATCGCATAGGTCTTTCCTCGGCACACAGTTTCAGCCAGCTTAAAATCATCCTTTGTGCTTATCCTGTTTAAAGGAGACTGTTGAACAATTATCCCGCCGTCCATGAGAGATTTGATGTCCACGAACCTCTCATGAGAGTATTCTGTTAATCGGTCTATCCTGGCAACCCGTATAATCCTTAAATTTTTTCGCTCTTTTAGTAATCCAATCGCTCCCTCTTCATATTCCGGAGCTGCCACAACTTCTAAATAGTTTTCGCACACCAGACGAGCGGTTTCCTTATCAACCGGACAATTAAATACAACGCACCCGCCAAAAGCAGCGATCCTGTCCGCCCTGTTCGCCCTGGCGTAAGCATCGGCCAGGCTACCTGAAGCAGCGACACCGCAAGGATTATTATGCTTTATGATAACAGCGGTAGGTTTTCCCATAATGTATTTTATGATATTCAGGCCGTTATCTATGTCTGTAAGATTGGTCTTGCCCGGATGCTTTCCTGCCTGGATCATGTCATTTTCAGTAATATCGCTTACCAGCCCCTTGCCAGGCACAATAAACCGGCAACCTCCTAGTGTCAGGTTTCCGTTTAGCAATGTGTAGAGCGCCGCCTCCTGCCCCGGGTTTTCGCCGTAACGAAGCCCTTTTTCTATAACCTCCCTTGAATCCTCATCCTCTATCTTCCATGTGCGCTTTTTATAAACAAGCGTCTGCTCTCCGAATTTAATCGTAATAGTCTCTGGAAAATGATCGTCCATGACCGTCCTATAACTTTTTTTCAGGTCTTCCATCGTAACCTCCGCGCTGTTAATCCAGCGAATATTCTCTAATTTTATACAACAAAGTGGGATGACTTATCTCAAGGAGTTTTCCTGCCTGGGAGCGATTTCCTTCTGTCTTATCAAGCGCCCTACGGATGAGGGCTTTTTCAAGGATAGAGGTATTGGACTTAATGGAAAGGTTTTCACCATAGAGAAACCATTCCAATTCCTCTGCAGCTCTTGCCTCAACAGGAAGGTCATTAACCCGGATTGCATCATGCTCCATCATTACCATAGTGCGTTCTATCACGTTTTCAAGCTCCCGCACATTACCAGGCCATAACCTGCTTATAAGCTGCTGCACAGCGGCTGGTTCTATGCCGCTAATGTTTTTGTCGAGCCGGGAATTGAACTTATTTATAAAGTAATCGATCAAAAGAGGAATATCCTCGGTTCGTTCCCGCAAGGGGGGTATGGATATGGGAAGCACATTGATGCGATAAAAAAGATCGTCACGGAAGGTCTTTTTCTTTACCGCTGTTGCCAGGTTTTTTGCTGTGGCGGCAATGACGCGTATGTCAATTTTAATGGATTTATTGCTTCCCACAGGCCTGATCTCTTCTTCCTGCAAGGCGCGCAAAAGTTTTACCTGAAGTGATAACGGCAGATCGCCAATCTCGTCAAGAAATAGGGTCCCGCCGCTTGCCTCTTCAAACAATCCTTTTTTGTCGCGCACTGCGTCGGTAAAGGACCCTCTTACGTGTCCGAAAAGCTCACTTTCCAGTATATGCTCCGGCACTCCTCCGCAGTTTATGGCAACAAGGGGGGCGTTTTTCCGGTTGCCGTTATAGTGGACAGCCTTTGCTATAAGTTCTTTTCCTGTTCCGCTTTCTCCGGTAATTAAGATTGTGGTCTTATGATCCGCAATCTTTGTTATTGTAGAAAATATGTCGCGCATAACCTTGCTCTTTGCCACGATATTTTCAAACCCAAACGACTCCCTGACAGCCTGCCTCAGAAGTATATTTTCACGCCTGAGCTGGATCCGTTCCTCGGTCTGGCGCAGCTTTACAAGTATTTCATCAGGTTTAAAAGGTTTGGAAATATAGTCAACCGCCCCCAACTTCATGGCCTCTACGGCGGTATCCACTGTGCCATATGCGGACATCATGATAACAACAGCCTCAGGATTCACCCCCATGATCTTAGTTAGAAACTCAATCCCGTCCATCTCAGGCATGCGAATATCGCAGAGCACTACCTCGCAGCACCCTTGTTCAAACAAGGCCAACCCTTCGGTCCCATCCTGGGCGATTGTCACGCTATAACCGGTTTTTTGAAGGATCACTGACAAGACGTGCCTCATATTAGGTTCATCATCAATAACCAGCACACCCTTAAAAGGCTTAGTCTTTCTCTCAACGCTTCTTCTTTCAACAATAGGCATCTGAATCCTCTCTTTAAATTGACGAACTCATAAAAATAATGCTTAATGGTTTTATAAAAAGTCTCAAATGCAAGGTGCGCGAGTTGTAGGGGCGAAAAATTTTTCGCCCCTACTTCCTGTACGTCGAGTACTTCCACGACGAAGCGCAACGCAGCAGTTGGACTTTTTATAAAACCATTTTAGCCGCTATCGGCATCCTCCGTCCCTTGCCAAAGGCCTTGCCTGTGACCTTTAGTCCAGGAGGGGCCTGTCTTCTTTTATACTCATTTTTATCTATGGTTTCAATAATCCATTTGACCAAAGAAAAATCCAGCCCTTGGCCGGCTATCTCCTCTGGCGAAAGCCCAAAATCCACATATAGAGAAATGACTTTATCCA
Organism: Pseudomonadota bacterium; assembly: GCA_043805295.1. Taxonomy (GTDB): domain Bacteria; phylum Desulfobacterota; class Desulfobacteria; order Desulfobacterales. Next base: position 4,458 of record JAZDIE010000250.1, on the reverse strand, counting down.
GGATATCATACGGCGGCAAAGAATCCTGATCGCGCTGGTTAGGCCTTAGTTCTGCCGAGGGCGGTTTGTCGATAATCGGCTGAGGAATAATCCTTTGTTTTCTGTTTATATAATCAGCCAAGCGATATACCATCCCCTTGGGCACATCTGAAAGCACGGCAAGCCCTCCGCTCATGTCGCCATAAAGCGTACAATATCCCACAGCTAACTCGCTCTTGTTTCCTGTTGAAAGTACCAGATACCCTTCCTCGTTTGAAAAAGCCATGAGGATGTTACCGCGAATACGGGCCTGGATATTTTCCTCGGTAACACCATGCCCTTGTCCATTAAAGCGCCCGGCCAGAGATGTTGTATAGCTTTTCACAATGTCTGAAATAGGCGCTACTAAAAAAGATATCCCAAGGTTTTCTGCAAGCGCATTAGAATCTGTTACGCTTCCTGGAGAAGAGTATTCCGAAGGCATTGAAATACCCAATACGTTTTCTTTACCAAGGGATCCACAGGCAATACAAGAGGTAACAGCAGAATCTATTCCGCCTGAAAGACCGATCACTACTTGTGAGAATCCGCACTTATGTACATAATCCCTAAGTCCCAGGACAAGCGCCTTAAAAAGAGACTCGACCTCGTCAAGTATTATATACGGCAGGGGAGCGTTAGACGCCAAGGTATCAATAACCGCGATATGCTCCTCAAAGGCCGGCAAGGCCATCGCCAGTTCGCCGTTTCGATTGATATACATACTTTGTCCGTCAAACACTAGTTCATCATTTCCCCCCACCTGGTTGACAAACAAAAAGGGTATGCCGTGCCTTTCAACGCGCCGTTTGAAAAGCTGGTATCTTATCTCTGGTTTTCCAGATTGAAAAGGAGACGCCGCGATATTAATAAAAAGAGATGCCCCTTGACTTGCCAGGATTTGAAGAGGATCAATGTCATAATGCCTTTTGTCCCAGACACACTGGTCGTTCCAGGCGTCTTCGCAGATAGAGACTCCGAGGATTTCGTCTTTAAACCCTATAACTGCAAGACTTTTTGCCGGGTCAAAATACCGCGCCTCGTCAAAGACATCGTAAGTAGGAAGAAGCGTCTTGTGCGCGCTGGCTCTTATTCTTCCATTATGCACAAGGTAAGCGGCATTATAAAGCCCTGTCCCAGCCTGCTCGCCTGTCCGGCAGGGGGCGCCGAATAATATTCCTGTATTAGGAAATCTGGTGGATTCCTCACACACGGCACGGATTGCCTCTTCTGTATTGTCTAAAAAACGCCTGCTAAGGAGAAGGTCATTAACAGGATAGCCTACCAGGAAAAGCTCTGGGAACACCAGAAGATCCGGAGGCGCCTGGAAAGAAGAAAGGGCTTCTTTTAGTCTTGCTACATTTCCAGGGATGTCACCTACAATTGGGTTTAACTGGGCTATGCCTATCTTCATATTAATCTGAAGTTTCACCGTTTTGTGATTACCAAGACATGCAGTAGCTATGAATTGAAGATAATTTTTGCAGGGTTTGCCTTGCATATAGCAAATCCCCATAAAATTAATTTCAGGCGCAGGCATCCCCTGACTAATAAAATATATGATTTTTCAATGAGATATGTCATTTAATGATATTAACACAAAACTCAAAAGAGTGAAACTTCAGACAAACAGTTACTTATTGCCAATGACTACAATCTGCAATGACTTGTCTTTCAGGAAATGACTAAGATCAACATGTATGGGTTTTCTAACAAGGAGTAATCTCTTTTCTTTAGGCAATACCAAAAGGCCTGGAACAGCAATTGATATTGTCCTGGACGCTTCTCTTTTTGCCGTAAAAAAAACTGGATTCTCCTTAAAGGGGATGCTGGAGACCGTCAACGCCTTTTTAGCAATTGAAATATAGTCTTCATTCTTGTTGATCTCCACAATCTTGATACCTGCATCGCGCACCATCGCTCCTATGTCGCCATATGACGAGTCAAAATCGACTATAAACTCTTCCCCGTCCCTGCCTGCGCCAAGATCAACCGACAAACTTGTATCAAATCCTCCATAGCTGAGGGTAATAGATGATGACGGGATATACCTGATCCCCACCATCTTAAACAATTCTTTTACAAAAAGCCGCCTGTCAGTCTTGACAAGCTCAATAATACCTGGGCCAGCAAGGGATGATAACTCGTGAGGCTCATTACCGCCCACCTCTTCTGAGATATCAATTACCTGGATACCGTGACTCTCAAGATAGGAAACAACAGATAAGTCGGTAGACTCTTCTCTCCCTTTCACATATGTAACACAGACAGACTTTTCTCCCTCTTCGTTCTTACGAGAATAGACCTGATCGCCTCTTAACACTACCGACATACCGTCGCTCAACCGGATCGACTTGCCGCTTTCAACCAACGCCCCTCCTATGGCATTAACAATATCATTTAACACACCCTTTGTAGTGACATTCTCTTTGTTAACGTCAACCACCTCAAACTCACCCCAGAACGACGCAAGGATACCCCTTATCTCATCAGAAAGCCGACGTCCTGAGTCAATCAACACGCGTTTGCCATCAGCCATTTCCACTACGGAAAACATACTGAGGTCTATGCTATGCCATCCACCGTTCTTTCTTGGGAAAAAATACGACCCAGTGCAAAGCATATCTCCATCTAAAGATTTCATAACGCTAGAGACAACATCCTTTGACCAGAGAGAATCCCCCGCAGCCATTCCATCGTCTGCTCTTTCTTTAACCTGTGAAGGAGATACAATAGCAGTACCCTCCCTTGGGTTATCTGACTTCGCTTTATCAGAAGTTCTCAATGTCGGAATGTTTAATTGCTGGCCGGCATAGATAGAATTTAGATTTTTCAGACTTGGGTTCGCCTTTTGAAACGCCACTCTTTGCTGATCGGTCACTTCTCCAAAGTCAACGCCATATTCTCTGGCCAATATCTTTGAAACCGAATCACCAGGAGCAACTTTATATTTCCGATACAAAACATCAGGGATTACAGGGATTGTAATGGAAGATGCGAGTTTTCCTACTTCCCCTGATTTAACGTAACGAAGAGGAATTATAATTTCCTGACCAGGGTATATCCTGTTAATATCTTTAATCTGGGGATTAAGCTTTTTTAAGATAGCAACAAAAGACAGCCAATCGCGTTCCGCCAACACACCTTTTCTGTGTAGAATCTCAGAGATATATTCATTTTGTCTGACAATATACGGCCCGCAAAGAACCTCCTGACCAAGATATGTCTTTATCACAAACGTCTTGGAAGGAGTAATTGCAACCGCAGCGTCACCAGCAAAGATAAAACCCGCCAACAATAAAAAAATAAAACCAACTCTCATCAAACAATTACCCTCAGCTACACTTTGAAAACCCGCATGCCCTACAGCAGAAGCACCCGCTGTCGTACGACAATACCGATCCGCAATCAGGACAAACTCCTGACATATCCGACAGATCATCTACTTCACTGTCAAGATAGCGTTTAATCACCTTTCCAATCGCATCAGGGCATGACAAAATCAGGCGACTATTCTCCCATATAGGAGAAGGGCATCTGATCCCTATAATCTGCTTAACTATAGATTCTATACTAATCCCTGATCTCAACGCAAGTGAGATAAGACGTCCGGCAGCTTCTATCTGGGAAGAGGCGCACCCCCCTGTCTTTCCCATCTGGGCAAACACCTCGCATACGCCCGTATCATCCGAATTGATCGTAACATAAAGCTTGCCGCAACCAGTGCTGATCCGTTCCGTAACGCCAGATGTCCTGATAGGCCGCTGCCGAGGCTCAATCCTTGTCTTTGACTCCTCGTCTCTTATAATATTCAAAACTTGCCTCTGCCTGCTTCCATACCTGTAGATCGTTACGCCTTTGCATCCATACTGATACGCCATTCTATATGCCTTTTCAACATCAGCGGGTATTACGTGTTCCGGAAAGTTCACGGTTTTTGAAACAGCGTTATCCGTGTGTCGCTGAAATGCAGCCTGTATCTTAATATGCCATTCTGGCGAAATATCATGAGCAGTTACAAAGAGCCTTCTTATATCATCCGGAATCTCAGGTATCTGCTGAATCGATCCTGCCCTTGTAATCTTATTTTCAAGTTCCTTAGAAAAAAAACCTTTTCCCTGAGCCAGGTCTTTAAAAAGCGGATGCATCTCTACAAGACCTTCACCATCCATAACCCTTCGCACAAACGAAATCGCAAAAAGCGGCTCTATGCCGCTTGAGCAACCGGCGATAATGCTGATGGTGCCTGTAGGCGCAATAGTTGTTGTTGTCGCATTTCTCATATACGGGGTTTCAGGGTTGTCGAATCGGCTGGAGCGATATGCCGGAAAATTACCCCGTCTTTTGCCAAGCTCTGCAGAGGCATTACGTGCCGTGTCTGAGATCATGCCCATAACCTTATTTGCAGTTGTTACAGAGTCCTCTGAATCATAAGGAATT
>JAZDIE010000249.1:0-2513 GCA_043805295.1 Pseudomonadota bacterium | reverse complement strand
AAAATTCTATCTGGGATCGAAAGGGTTTATCGATACGGTTGACACGACAGCCACGGCATATGCTCTGACCAATAAGCCGAAGGGAACGGTTGTATTTATTACATCGGCTAACAAGCTATATCTGAAAGGAGCGAGTACATGGGAAATAATAACTTCGACTCCTTAATATTGTATTCACAGAAAAACCCAAAATGGGGCGGTCTTTTTATCGGGAAAACAAACCTGAAAATTGCCGATTACGGCTGCTTTTTGACAAGTATCTGCATGATCGATGGCCGGCCGCCTGATGTCGTCAATGAGATATTCACCGTCATCTATCTCATCTATCATAAAGGCATCGGGAGTGCCTGCAATAGTGTGAGGGACATTAGTGCTTAGCCAAGGTGTCAAATTTGGATAGCGTGCTTTCAAGTAGTCATTGCAAACCACCTCAAAATTATATGGCTGCTCTGTCTGAAGCTTTTGGCAAATTTCTGTAAATCTTAACGACATTCAAAATCCACCGTTATCAGTTAAAAAGGGTTGAACAATCTATTGTTTCCAGTCGATTAAGTAGAAAGATTCCTTCTAATTCTCTTTCAAACACTTCAAAATCGCCCCAATATATTGAACTCCAAATGCCTTCTTATGTATCGATATCTCCGGATGCAAAAGGGCAAGCAAAGAATAATGCAAAAGAGCCCGCAAATAAGCATTTTCTGTGAGCTTTGGCGATACTTCCTTTAATATCTGCCTGAGATTCACTATGAAACTGGCTGCGACTCGGACTTCCTCAGAAACGCTTTCTAAGGCGATCTGATTTGATAAAATGTAACCCCGTTGGAGAGTTAAGATAAATTCGAGCCATACTGGCAAACGGGACCAATCCCAGAAATTCTTGCTAAATCCATCGAAAACGCGAAACACAATATCTCTTTCAAGTTTGGCGATGTCGTCTGCGACATGTCCTTGGCGTCTTGATGCAAAGTCAATAAGGCTTATATCTCCGTCCTCTGTTATAAGCACATTCCTCGCATTCAGATCTCCATGTATTGTTCGCATGTCCAGTTCTTCTGATTGCACTGCCAATGTTGATCCCTCTGTCTTAATGAACTGATTAATGGAGTTGAGTTCATTACTCTTTATTTCCTCCGGTAAAAAGATGCTAAGATCAGATAAAGCCTTACGTAATCCAAAGATGGCATTTCGGTCTAACTTATAGATTGCTGCAAATGGTTTGATCTCTAGAGAAGCATCTCCATAAATTGCTGTCAAAACCTGCCTAATTTCTTGGGCTACTTTTCCAAGTAATTGGATATTGCCATGTACAAAATACTCCATGAGTGTTAGGCTGTTATTCTCAAATTCATAGACAATTCCCCCAAGCCCTTCAAGGAAAATGGGAGAGGGATGTAAAAGGCGTGGAAAATACTTACGATCTGCAGGGGTTTGTAAAAGTTGGTTGTAGTTATTAACCTCTCTTCTAAGCAATGCTTCATCTGAAGAGAGCTTTAAGACCCATTGTTTGGGGCGAGTTTTAGAAAGACCAGCTTCTTGGAATTTTGCAGTTACTTTAAGTACGTATGAGTCAGATCTACCAGGTTGCATAGAAGATAAAACACCACTTGCATTTGGCATAAGCTCTCTAAGTAATTCCCAAAATCTGAAGTGGCCCATGTCTTGGATCTGACAAGCAAGGTGTGGGTCAAGAGAATCAGCGTTAAAGGCTTTCAAGATTTCTTCAGAAGGCTCTTGATTACTAATAAGCGTGCTGGATGCATTATTGAGGCAAGTCCTTCGCTCTTTGGTTCGTTCAAAGATTATCCTAAGTCGCTTGGCAGAGAAATACTTCCCCTCCAGGTATGATTTTGCGAAGACCCCATCACATCGCGACAAAGTGGCTTCGGAGAAAAGATCCAACTCTTCATGGGAGGTCAACTTTGAGGTAATGTTATAAACTGGGATAGCTGGCCAACATGATGACAGATTTTCCGCAAGTTGGATACCAACAGAATCCAGGGGACCTTTTTCATATATTACAATATCCACAAAGATGCCACAAACATTATTCTTTTTTATAATATCATTAATTTTTTCAATACAATCTTTAATAAGATCATCATAATTTTTTGTTGTGTCTGGGCATACCCGAACCGTCGAATATTTGTCCAGGATATCTTCTTCAGCAAGTTTCTTACGGAACCTCTCTTCAAAACCAACGTCTGTGTCTACTATTATAATAGTCTTAGAACTCATGTACGGGATTCCTCCTGTGATGTGAGAAAAGGAAAACTTACAACTAAAACTGTGTTATATTGTGCATCTATGAAGGATGGTTTCCGGTCTAGAGACAATACTGCAAAGTCTCCACAATACCAAGAGAGAATCTCTTGGACTCTTTTTAATCCCTCCCCCAGTTTACATGGCTGCTTTATTCCCTTTCCATTATCAGCAAAGTAGATTTCGAGCCGCTCCTTAGCCATGTCACGTCTCCCAATTATCCCAAAACCTTTTGCCTCTGACCATTTCCAGAC
>JAZDIE010000248.1:0-2045 GCA_043805295.1 Pseudomonadota bacterium | reverse complement strand
CACAGGCAACCTCAGCAACTCGTTCGATCAGCAGCGCCAGCACGCAGATGCGCACGGCTTGAAAAGGGGGACATTCTATACTCCTTATGTCAAGCACTTTTTCCAAGAAATTAATATATGTAAAATCGATTGGTTATATACATTGTCCTGAAAAATGGCGCACCTCTCCTGTAGCAATCAACTAACTTTTCGACGAATCTCTCTCTACAGCGAACTTCTCATCTGATCGTTACGTTTATCCGGCATATTCCGCTTTTGCGGAATCACCCATCATTCCTTATCCAGATTGGAAAGTTCAGTCCGCCTGAGGCGGATAAAAGAGAGGCCCAGATTGTCCCTCCCGAGGTCTATTGCCTCAACGTACGTGCACGGGCTCTCTCGCCGAAACTGTAAAACTCTTTATTCTGTATTCAAACAGTCCGGGTTAAAAGGCTGATGCTTTTTCATCAGCGTCCAGGCAATGACCAGCATTTTTGCTGCCAATTTAACCCGCATCTTTGTTCTGATTCCGCGCTCACGCTCACGACCCTTCAGCGTCCTGGTGTAGTACTTGATAAAATGTTCATTGCGAGTTGAAGCAACGAGTGCAGCCTGATAAAGACCATAGCGCAGTTCGCTGTTTCCCCGTTTCGATATTACTGGAACCGCCTGATCACTGCTCTTTCCACTGCGAATTGCACCTAGATCGTAGCCTGATAATTTGACAACCTGCTTACGGTTTTCAAACCGGTAGGGATTGCCTATTTTCGCTAAAACTAAAGAAGATATATATGGACCGAATCCGGGTATGGTTAACAGATAGCTATATTCCGGAAATTCACTGCTATAGGCCCTTAACTGATCTGCGGTCTCTGCTATCTTCTGCCGCAACTCCATTAGCCTGTCCACCAGCATCTTGGCCTCAAACTCTGCAGCTTCACCCATCGAACATCCCACAGAGTTTGCCGCAAGATCGTATATCTTGCGCAAACGGCGTCTCTGGGCTTCACCTCTATCCCGTGTGGTCACGATTTGTAAAAAGTGCCCAAAATCCATACTGAGGATCTTGTTGGGATCCAGGCACCAGCGCACTATCCCAAGACCTTCTGCTTCACAGCGGCCAAAAAACCGATCCATCTCCGGAAAGTATTTTGTGATCAGCCCATTTCGGATCCTCATCTTGACACTGTGCTCTTGTTTCTTAAGCCGCCTCCGAAAGGACAGAAGCTCGCGTAGCTGCTCTATTCCGGTAGAAGGCGATTCGTAAAACAAGAACTTGCCCTGGGATATCAAATCGGCAACGTTGGCCGCACACTTGCTGTCGTGTTTGTCCCAGCGACCATCCAACAGCTCTCTGTTGTGTTTGGCCATCACCCCGGAGACCAGCACGACATTTCTATTACATCGGATCAAATGAGATCCCAGCGGTTTGTGATAGTTGCCTGTTGGTTCCATACCGAATATGGTCTCATCTAATCCGTTTTGATCCCCAATGGCATTGACATGGGTCAGAAATCTTCTAAATCCGTCTATTGTGTTTTCAAAGATCAACCGCCTCAAAAGCGTCTTTCCCGTGGCGGTACCTGCAAATGCATGGTGCTTGTCTTTGCCAATATCGATTCCCACGATCATATGTTGATCCGATCCACGGATCTGATCCTTCATTTGACGATACTTCTTGAGCCTGATAAGATCCTCTGTGTTCATGATAACCTCCTTTTAGCTGTGATGTTTTGTTATTGTCGACTCTATGCTATCAGGAGGTTATTTTTTTATCTACGCGATAATTACTTTTCTTTTTACTACTCGTGGAAGTATATTCTCTCGTTGTTTCAATATATAACGTCCATTGGATTATTGGTTTACAAAGAAATAATATAATGATACACACGGAAAGCCCGCATAGACGCTCCTGGAGCCTTGCATCATATCATTGTAAGGGGAATTGAACGCCGGAAGATTTTTTATGACGACCGCGATCGGGACAATTTTTTAGAGCGATTGGGAGTTGTATTAACAGAAACCCGCACCCCTTGTTTTGCATGGACTTTAATTCCAAACCACCT
>JAZDIE010000247.1:0-2133 GCA_043805295.1 Pseudomonadota bacterium | reverse complement strand
CTTTGCTACGTCATCTATCTGTAAAAGGATTTAAATCTCTTTCAGATGTTGAAGTTTCTTTGCCGAGATTAACCGTCCTTTTTGGTCCAAATGCAGCAGGAAAGAGTAACCTGATTGATGCTGTGCAGGCATTGTCCAGAATTGGAACAAGCCGTACGTTATCAGATGCATTATCCGAACCTATACGGGGATATCCCATAGAAGCGTTTGCATTTCCTGATGGCGGCTTGACTGAACTTCTGAGCCTGAAGGAGTCGCGCTTTAAATTAGAGGCGGATCTTGATGTTGGTAGAGATCGTTTCCGCTATTGGATAGAAGTTGCTATCCAGCCAGAATCGGGTGTCTTGTCTGTTGCCGATGAATATTTGACAGCCTTAACTGCTAAAGGTGAGCCTTCAAAAGACAATCCATCGATTGGCCGGGTTGAAAATCAACTTCGCATTCGTAGAAAAAGCAAACCGGCGCATCCACGCTCTGAGCTTATTGGATTGAACCATTCTATCCTATCTGATCCGCGTCTTGGAGGTGTCGAATATAAGGCGATTGAGAAGTGTCGGAATGAACTGGTTGGCTGGCGGGTTTATTACCTGGACCCACGAGTTTCTATGCGTTCAGCAAAACCTCCTCAGGCTGTCACTGATATAGGTGTTCTCGGCGAAGATATCGCCCCTTTTTTATACCGACTAAGATCAGAGAGTCCAAGGCATTTCGAGACAATAAAAAGAACTTTACGCGCAGTGGTGCCAAGTGTTGAGAATATGGATGTTGATTTAGATAAAAGACGCGGCACTCTGGATATAGTAATACGTCAAAGTGGCAGAGATTTTTCTTCCAGAATTATTTCTGAAGGAACTCTGCGTGTGCTTGCATTATGCACAATTGCAGCAAATCCATGGGGAGGCACCTTGCTTGCATTTGAGGAACCGGAAAACGGAGTCCATCCACGACGTATTGAGCTTATTACCAAATTGCTTGTATCGTTAGCCTGTGATCAAAGGAGACAGGTTATCATCACAACTCATTCTCCTCTTCTCTGCGACTCCGTACTGCGAGAGACAAAATCTAGACATGATGATATAGCCTTACTGAATGTCCGTCAAGGCATAAGAGGCACCGAGGTTCATCCTTTTGATGTGATGGGGCCTCTTTTCAAAGACAGTGAGATTGCAAAAGCTCTGACGTCCGAAACAGAAAACGGCCTTTTTGAAAGCCTAATGCTACGGGGTATGCTCGATGGGTAATCCTGTCATCATAGATCTTTTTGTCGAAGACAGGGCGCATGAAGATTTTATAACGGCCTTGATCAATAGGCTTGCAGGAGAAAATCACAAAGATGTTGACGTTCGTGTGCGTTCTGCCAGAGGCGGGCATGGTCGTGCTCTCTCTGAATTAGCGCTTTATCAAAAGAGCATCATCAGAGGAATCCTATCGATGCCCGATATATTAGTTGTAGCTATTGATGCTAACTGCCAACGATACACAACAGCACGTCAGGTTATACAGAATAATTTAGATGAAGCATTTAAGGACATGACAGTAATCGCATGTCCTGATCCTCATATTGAGCGCTGGTATCTTGCTGATAAGATATCTTTTCCAAAAGTGATTGGTTCTTCCCCCAAACTTACGAGAAAAAAATGTGAAAGAGATTACTACAAGAATATTTTATCTAAAGCTGTAATAGATGCTGGACATATGCCGACACTCGGCGGCATAGAATTCGCACGTGAAATTGTAGCATGGATGGATTTGTATCGAGCGGGCAAAGGAGAGAAAAGTCTTAAGGGATTTATTGATAATTTGAATTCTTACCTTAAAAGGATTTAGGGAATGGTTATGGAACCCTGGTATAAAGTTGCGATACCGCGAAAAGAAGTTCGGGAAGGCCGATCATTTAACCCTGATGAGTTCGCTATTGCTCTTGAACAGGTAGTGGCAGGAACTGCTCCTGAAGATTACCGAAATCCTGAACAATTCTTTGCCCGTACTTATTTTTCAAAAGCTCTGCGGGAACATGCGGGAATGGTGCTTCGCAGGCTCATTGGAAAGACTGAAAACACCGCCCGGCACTGAGGCGCTCGGAAAAGTCTTTGAAGCAGCCGGCGGATCGGTTCTTGTTCTTTTTGATGAGGT
>JAZDIE010000246.1:0-2647 GCA_043805295.1 Pseudomonadota bacterium | reverse complement strand
GCTATCTTTGACCTAAATAGCGACGACGAGAAAAAGTCTAATATTATGTCCCCATTAGACATTCCAACATAGATAAACCTTTTAATAAGATCCAATGGCTTTGGAAATGTAAAGACTTTCGATCCAAAGAGATTTTCAACTTCACCTGTTCCTCTTCGACTAGAAATGTCCTTATCCACTTGTAATGAGCGAATCACCTTTCCTGTCAGTCTCGTTTTTTGAACTACCCGATACTCCCCGCTATCCGTTTTATATCCGATAATTTCTCTGTTTAATTCGCCACGAGATTTCTTTTTTCCCCATCTCCAGACGCGCTGAATACCATCTTTCCTTGAAATGACAGGATAGACCTCTACCCAACCTTCCTTTTTCTCAAGCCCAATTTCATAGAAATCGTTGTCTATCTTACCGATTGGATTCAAATAAAATGGATAATACAGATTAGGTCTTGTTTCTGGGTTGAAAGCCACATTACCATTATATAGTGGATAAAGATTAAATGGCCCTATTTCATCTGAATATTTAAATTTTTTGTCTTTTTCCGGCAGGTAATTTGACGTGGCTTCATCAATATTTTTTGCATAAAAGATTGCGTAATCATGCATTTTTGCGATATTGCCATAATCAATAGCGCTAGGAGAGGAGTTTATTACAAACAAACCAATAAAATTGTTCTCTCCGTAAATCTCGTCGCATAATATCTTAAGATTGCTCAATTCATTATCATCAATAGAAATAAAAATTACTCCATCCTCACGCAGCAGATTTCTTGATAGTTTCAAACGAGGGTACATCATGTTGAGCCAGTTAGTATGATAGCGACCTGAAGTCTCTGTATTTGAGGATATTTTTAATCCGTCTTCAGCCTTTTGTCCTGTGTATCTCAGATAGGTATCCAGATTGTCTTGGAATTTGTCAGGATATATAAACTCATTACCAGTGTTATACGGCGGATCGATATAGATCATCTTGACTTTGTTGGCGTAACTCTTTTGTAAAAGCTTCAGGACTTCCAGGTTGTCGCCTTCGACAAACAGATTCTGGGTTGTATCCCAATCGACACTCTCTCCCTTGCAAGGTCGCAACGTCCCCAGGGAAGGCGTTAGAGCGATCTGTCGCGCCTTTTTTTTGCCGTGCCATGTGAGCGTATTTTTCCTCACCCTCAGCAACCGCATCGCCTAAAAGCTCGCGAAGCACTTCAAAGGCTACACCGTCTTCTGTAAAGGATTCGGGGAAGATGGCTTTAAGCGCCTGCAGATTCTCGTTCACTATATCGAGGCTTTTGCCGTCCTGTTCTGTCATTTTTTTCATGTTTATCTCCAGTTTTGAACCACTAATACATACGAATAGACACTAATATATTTTCTTTTACACACTTCGTGTTCATTGGTGTCCATTCGTGGTTCTATTCTCTTGTGTCTTATTGTGCCATATTATTGCGTCTGAATTGCATTTAACTTTTTTTGTAGTCCTAATATAACTTCATGAATATCAATATATTACACCTATTACATTGTGCCGTGATTGTGCTATTTCTTTTTTGTTGGCGCAATAGTATCCATGTTTTCCGGATGCCACAGGGCGGCCCTCGTAGTTCCAATATTGTATATTCTCCCATCTTTTTTAAGTTCAGCAATTAATTTTTTTACCTGATCATTAGATAAAGCGGGGAGCACCTGCATAAGCTCCTTGAGCCTGCTGCCGCTACCCCTGTTTTCCTTTATGTGTTTCAGGAGCAAGGCCTTGTTTGTTTCACGATCCAGCCCTTTCTTACGCGTGTAGGCGCCCTTTTCATCAACCATTTTGTAATACCGGTGACTGAGGATATATTTGACCCCACGGCCACGGCCGAAACGCTCCACAACGCCTTTTTCCACAAGTGACTGCAAACGGTTTTGGAGATGATCCGGGACCCTGCGTTCTCTGTGTATATGATCCAGCAACAAAAAATCGGGTGTACTGAAGAGGCTTAAAGTCTCCCGCCCCACCTTTTCGAGAAACTGTAGAAAACGAGGGTCCTGTACTTCTCCGTTGAGGCTAAGAACGACCTGATATTGGTCTGTACCCGTAAAATCAGGCGTTGGTTTACTTTCCTGAATGCTCAATTCAAACATCAGGTTCATCCCCTGCCCGGAGCGTTCCACAAGGCCGCATTTGGCAAAAATATCCGCAATACGCCGGTTACGTGGCAATTGACGGTCAAGAATATTCTGCTCGGTAATACCAACAGGAAAGCCTCCGGGACTTTCGAGCACTAATCGGCGGGGATGTTGTCTGATAAAAACACTGCCGCCAAGCTGATAGTCGCGATGGCTGACGGCATTTAAAACAGCTTCTCGAACAACACGCTCGGAAAAAGTCGGAATATCCAGGACAAAGAGGCCTGACTGAAAGTGCTGGATATCATTCCGCAGGTTAATAAGATTCCATAGTTCATCGTAGAAGCTGAAAAAACCCTGCCGAAATTCCTTTCTCTGCTGAGCAGGACCAGAGGCGTCGGAGGCACGATACTCAAAAATAACTTCCGCCTGAGCAAGATGTCGCCCAAGGGCCTTCCGGGTGCCGAACAAAATCAGGGCAGCATAGGTTAAACTGCCGTCAACCAGGGCTTCAGCGTCATTAAGCAGTTGTTCCTGGGAAAGAGTGG
>JAZDIE010000245.1:0-4899 GCA_043805295.1 Pseudomonadota bacterium | reverse complement strand
ATAAAGGAAATACTCGACTTACATATTGATGAAGAGATGGAAAAGCACGGAATTTCTTTTGGTATCTCTGAGTTGGAGGCAGAAGAGGTAGTGAATTTTATAATAAAATACGGGGTGATTCATGGGGCGAGCGATATACATCTCGAACTCGATCGGGAAGGGGCGCAGCTCCGCTACCGCTTTGACGGGGTATTGAAAAAATGCGCCATACCCTGGGTTAATAAAAAACTAAAGGAGATATTAGGCGCGATCGTCTCGCGAATCAAGGTTATGGCGCGTCTTGATATAGCCGAGAAACGACTCCCTCAGGACGGTGTCATCCGTTTAACCTTCCGCGACCCTCAAACAAAGGCTGTGTTTGACCTTGACTTCAGGGTGGCGACCTGCAAAGGCATTATAGGCGAAAATATGGTTATGCGGATACTGGACTCACGCAAGGCTAATGTTGGACTTGACAAACTGAGCCATTCGGTCCACGTCATGGAGCCGTTCAAAAAAATGCTTAAGAGCTCTGCCGGAATGATCCTGGTATGCGGCCCAACCGGCAGCGGGAAGACATCCACCCTCTACGCCGCGCTCCAGCATATTAACAACCCAGGGGTAAAAATAATAACCGCTGAGGACCCGATTGAATACAGTCTCCCTGGCCTGATGCAAACTCAAACCCTGCACAAGATCGGCCTTACCTTTTCCAGGTTGTTACGATCTTTTCTCAGGTTAGACCCGGATGTAATACTGGTAGGCGAGACACGGGATGATGAAACAGCCAGGATAGGCTTTGACGCTGCCCAGACAGGGCATTTATTGCTGAGCACCCTTCATACCAATACCGCAGTAGGCGCAATCACCCGACTCCTTGATCTCAACATTGAACGCGGCCAGATGGCGGCCAGCCTGATGGGCGCGCTGGCGCAAAGATTGGTAAGAAGGAGCTGCAATAATTGCAAGGTCAGGTACACCCCTGGCCCTGAAGAATGGGACATAGTGTTTCCAAGCTATCCTTCTCATCTTCCTTTTTATAAAGGGGAGGGATGCAAGGAATGCGGATTTTCAGGGTACAAAGGCCGAGTCCTGATCTCCGAGATATTTGTCATGAACCAGGATGTAGCGCAGGCGTTGGTAAAGGGAGCTGAGGAGGAAGAAATCCGGCAGATTGCGGTCAAGGCAGGGATGAAGACCATGCTTGACGATGGACTCATGAAGCTTGAACATACCACTTTGGAGGAATTGATCAGATCAGTGCCGTTTGAGGTGATAAAGCAGTTCAAACGCGAACGAGAGGCCGAGGCAGGGATTGAACTGCATGAGGCTGAAGTTAAGGCTGCAACAGATGCTCATAGTGATAAAACAAAACGTCAGACATTCAAAATCACAGACCCTAAACATGAAATAGCATCTATGAGGCTAATAAAAGATTTGTATGAACAGATGAAACAGCAGGGAGGCAACTCTGATTACAAGGTTGATTGGCCTTTGTTCAAGGAATTTATTACAGATAATTTTAATAAAATTAATAAAAAATATGGATGTAAAAGCGTGATATTCAACATTGAAAAGGCCGGCAGCCGCGTTGAGATAGCGGCCTATCCAGACATTGCACACTAACCTTCTCCCTGTGTGAGGGAAAAAATTGGAGATGAACTTTATGGATACTATAGAAGAAAAAGAGAGCGTAGAAGGGGTACAGCCTATCATGTACCGGCTTGCTGAAGCGATCTCGTCTATCTCTCAAGAACTACAGCTTGTGCGAAAAGCGATTGAAGAAATAAAGGGAACCGGCTTAGTCCCAGCAAACGCGTCTTCACAGAAGATAACACAACCGGATATTTCAGATAAAATCATTCTTGATTTTGAGTCATTTGTCAAAAAGCGCAAAATAGACGATGAGGACACAACTCATGAAGAAGAGTCAACAGCAGAACATTCACCGGAGCCAAATGAGTCGTGAATAAAATTAATGAGCTTCTGGCCATCCTGGGGAGTCCAAGAAGGGGAGGAAACACAGAGATACTTCTCGACGCCCTTATTAAAGGAGCTGAACTTGAAGGGGCAAAAATCGACAAAGTTATATTAAGTGAGCTTTGCATAAAGCCTTGCATAGAGTGCGGAGGGTGCGCCATAGCAGGAGAGTGTGTCCTAGAAGATGATATGCAGAAAATATACTCAAAACTCCTTTCTGCAAACGCTGTCATAATAGCATCCCCCATATTTTTCTATTCCATCACGGCAACCGCCAAGGCATTTGTTGACCGTGGTCAGGCGTTATGGTCCAGAAAATACATTCTGAACAGAGCGCCGTTCACCTTACAGGAACGACGTGGCTACTTTTTATCAGTAGGAGCCACCAAGGGGAAACGCCTTTTTGAAGGTGCAGCGCTCACTATGAAGTATTTTTTTGACGCAATTGATGCTGTGTACAGCGGGGAATTACTCTTTTCAGGAATTGAGAAAAAAGGGGAGATTATAAACCATCCAAGCGCAATGAACGAGGCCCGTGAATTCGGCAGAAAGATTGCGCTATAGACTTTAAGGAAAAGATTCTGGACTGCGTTATCGGTCGGAATTCCTTGTGCGGCGTACAGGAAATACGCCTCCGCGGATTCCTCCCTCTGGCCTTGCCAAAATCATTTTCTTAAAGTCTATATAAAGGTCATTATGTGGATAAAATCATCAATTTCACGTTGGAGGACACTATGTCAGGGGGCGCTGGGCACACTTCTGCCAAATGCTTATTTCAAGGCATTCCAAACCGGGGAGACATACCAGGGCGTTCTCAAAGGGGTCTGCCTCCCCGGTCTTAATTGTTACGCCTGTCCAACCACATTTTGCTCGTGCGCTATAGGAACTATACAAAATTTTGCAGCGTCTCACCAAATCCCTTTTTTTATCATAGGATATCTTGGCCTAATCGGCCTTGCAGTAGGGAGGATGGCGTGTGGCTGGCTTTGCCCTTTTGGCTGGCTTCAGGATATTCTTTACAAATTAAAAACAAAAAAAATCACATTACCCATGTCATGTTCATACTTTAAATATTTCTTCCTAATAGTATTAACGCTTGCGCTTCCATTTTCCACAGGCGAAAACTGGTTTTCCATGTTTTGTCCCTTGGGAGCGCTTGAAGGGACTATCCCATGGGCTGTCTGGAATCCACAAAATCCGTATACCCAGGAGGCTATTTTCTCATACGCCAATTTCGGCTTTTGGTTTTGGACAAAAATAATATTGCTGGCGTTTTTTCTTGTTACATTCATCATTATAAAGCGACCATTCTGCCGCATGTTCTGCCCTCTCGGCGCAATATATTCGTTGTTTAATCGCTATAGCATAATCCGGCTGACTGTGGACTCCAAGGCATGTACTGGATGCAATACCTGCAAAAACGTATGTCCTGTGGATCTGGCGGTTTATGAAAATCCAAACCATCCAGACTGCATTAGATGTCTCAAGTGTACTCAGTGCGTCAATATCAGAATAATCCATGTCTTTTCACATGAAAAACAGGATAGCATAACAGCCTGATGGAACAGGAAAAAATACAGGATAGTCAATCGCAAAAAGACCTCATGTCTGACGTGGATATCAAACTCATCGCCAAGTCCCTGGCTGAATTTAATATAGCCAGAAAAAATGTCGCTTTCTATCCTAAGGGGCATGCTCAGATAGCAATCAGCGTTGCCAAAGCATTCCAGATGATTCAGGATATCCTTGAAACATGTCCAAATCTTACTATTGCCGTAGCCGGCAAGGATTTGTTCTTATCAGATCAGCAAATTGAACATAGCAGCCAGGCGTGCAATGAATTAGCGGAAGCGTTAGGAAGGCATAACATACTGGCGGTTACTTTTCAAAAAGGACTTGTTGAAGAAGAGTTTATCCAGTTTCATTCCATGCTTGCCAAGGAGGAAGAAGAGATTAGGGGCCTAGGAGGAATACAGACCGCCATACAGCAAGCAGGAATAATACGCATCAAGGTTGGCCTGATCGATTATAGCAGACTTAGTATTACCGATGAGGTCAAGATAGTCCGAGGGCAACAGCCTGACAAATCAGATGATCGAACCAGAGAACTATGGCGCAAGTTTGTGGCTCAGACGATCTCCGGCGCCAGGCCAACGGGAAATAGGGAAGGTTATGTAGATACATCAGGATTAAGCAAGGAAGAGATATCTGCTTTTTTGGAGATAAGAGAATTATTAAAAACGCTTAGTCCCTCTCTAAGAGAACAGTTTTTGTCAACTGCCGTTAATCGACTCTCCCCTGATGTCTCAAAGGCATCCGAAGCTCCAGGCAATGACATTATCTCTGACATGCTCAAGCATAAGAGTGATGAGAACAAAGAGATATCTCCAGCGCTGATACGGCTAGCGCATAAACTCTCCAACATAAACGGACGGACAGACATAAAAAATTCAAACATCCTGCCGGAAGAGGCGGCTGCAAAACTCTTCGAGCGGGAAAAATACGAATCTTTTGTAGGGGCTGATTATGACGCCACATTAAAGAAGTTGATAAATGAATCAACTATGACAAATCATGATATTGACACGGATATTATTAGTCAATTCGATATTAAATCAATGGAAGAAGACTCCCTGGATCTCCCGATCTGCAGACTCCTTTTGGCATTCCTGGACGACGATATTCCTGATGACAGCTACAAACATTTTGCGGAAAGGTTAATCGCGTCCGTTTTAGCGCTGCTAAAAAACGGGGAATTTTCTTTTCTAACTGAAATATTTAAAACCTTCTCCAGACATTGCACGCAAAAAGATGGGAAAGACATAAAAAAACTAGCCCAAAAAGTAAGGCACGCATTTGAGAGTTCGGAATTTATAAAAACAGCTATGTCCGCCGTGTATGATGAAACTTTCACAAGCAACGATAAAAAAAGAGAAGACA
>JAZDIE010000244.1:0-3108 GCA_043805295.1 Pseudomonadota bacterium | reverse complement strand
CGCCCTCTAGTTCTATCTCTTTAAGCATGTTTTTTGTGATCTCCTCAAGCGCCTCTTTTGAATACAACCCCTTGGCCACGCCGGCCTGATTGGAAATAATAAATATCTCATAGCCATGCTTATTTAATTTTTTTATTGATTCAATGGAGCCCGGCAGAAACTCAAATTCCGCCCAAGATTTTATGTAATCCCCAAACCCCGGATCCCTGTTTATAACCCCGTCTCTATCTAAAAATATAGCCTTCATGCGTTTCCCTTAACCTTATCTCAAACCCGCATTGCAACCAAATTGCAATGCGGGTTTGTATTTATATAAAAAACTTTGTATTTGCTCCTACCCATTCTATCAGTTTTTCAAGGCCTTTCTCAGGAGTTATCTTTGGCTTCCAGTCAAGGGCCTTGGACACTTTGCCTATATCTGATATATAAACCTTCTGGTCGCTCGGCCGCCAGTCTTTATGTTCGACATTCCTGAATTTTATGCCGGTTTTTTCCTCTATCATAGAGATAAACTCAAGGAGAGATGTAGTGTTTCTCGGGCCGCCTCCTATATTAAACACATCATGCTGTATGTCGCTATTTATAAATTTATCATACGCCTCTACCAGATCATCGGCATACAATAAATCCCTTACCTGCTTACCATCGCCATAGATCACAATCGGCTGGCCTGTGAGATTAGCTATCACAAACCACGCCACCCAGCCCTGGTCTTCAAAACCAAATTGATGTGGCGCGTAGATGCAACTCATGCGGAATACTGCTGTTCTCATACCATAAATATGGGCATATTCTTGGGTATAAAGATCTCCAACGAGCTTACTCACTCCGTAAGGCGTGTGGCCTGTAAGATCTATGGAAAGGTCTTCTGAGACGCCTTTTTTGCTCTTATAGACATATCTTGTCTCTTTCTCTTCCAGTGTAATAATGTCCACGTTCTCGCCGTAGATTTTATTTGTGGAGCAATATATAAATGCCGCTTTAGGCGAAATCTGCCGCGTGCATTCAAGAACATTCAGGGTCCCGTAGGCATTGATGCTGAAATCCTCCCGCGGTATCTTGACGGACAAAGGCACGCCCGGCTGGCCCGCTGTATGTATCACGACGTCCACGCCGCCGCCAAGGGCCTTTTTTACGTCGTCTTCGTTCCTTATGTCGCCCTTGATACGTTTTATATTTTCAAACTGCGCGAGATAGTTCCAGTTGAATTCCACGCTTTCTTTATTGTAGCCGAACAGGCTGGACCTCATCAGATTATCTAGCACGATAACATCATCACCTTTATTGGCATAATATTCCGCCGCGTGCGAACCAACTAAGCCTGCTCCACCTGTGACTAAAACTTTCATTTCTCCTCCTTATTTAAAATAACTTTACACTTTTCTGTGTCTCACAAAAGTGTAAAATTAAGAGCTTTGGGATTGTTTTGTTTGCATTTCCCAGTATTTTGCGTAGCTTAAGACCTGATACATGGCGCTATTTGCCGCTACCACCAATCCCACCACCCCGTCCTTATAGCCCTTTTTCCTGACATACGTCCTGAAAAACCTGTCACAGGCCTTCCAGAGCATCTTACCGACTCCTATCTTCCTCTTCTCATTGAACCACTTCTCTGCCTCCAGGCTGGTCTGTCCGTTCAGCCCCCTGAAAAGCTCAGCAAAATCTTCATAGCCTTTGTGTATTATATCTTTTGTCAAGTGTCCGCACTTGCCTTCATACATGGCCCTTGGATGGACGCCTACCTCTTCGTATTTAAATAAACTTTTTCTGAAGAGCCTTAACTTACTCCCCGGATACCAGCCGCCATGCTGGACCCAGTAATTCCCAATATAAGTCTTTAAAGGAATCGTGTAAACAATAAACTCATCGGATGTTATGGCGTTTAATATCTCTCCCTTAAGCTCTTCTGTAACTTCCTCATCGGCGTCAAGGCTAAGGACCCATTCGTTCCTGGCCTTAGCATATGCCCAGTTCCTGTGGATACCTTCTACGTCCATCTTTCTCTGAAACACTGTGGCGCCGTTCGCTTTCGCGATCTCAACTGTCCTGTCAGAGCTGAAATCATCCACCACAATATGCTCATCTGCCCAGCCTCTGGCACTGTTCACACACGCGGCGATATTGGCTTCTTCATTATACGCGATTGTAACTACGGATATCTTTTTCATGTGTCCTTATAACATCTTTCCCAACAAATAGCCCAGATCGCGAAATGCCGCCAAGCGTTCAGTATGGAAAAAATAAAGCCGTGCATCCCGTCCCTGAAACCCTGCTTTTTAAAGAATAACTTTACAAAAAGCTTTAGCGGTTTGACTTTAAGATGATATTTTATCTCGTCCAGGCCTATTTTACCAGACCTATCCTCGTACATGACTCTGGATTCAACGGACGCGTAATAGAGCTGCCTCGTTATATATTGATTTATGGAATCAAAGGCATAATGGTCAAGATCTGAACGTAATTCTCCGATAATGCCTTCTACTTTCAATGTCTCATGAACGCTATGACCAACATACCTAGCCTTGCCTTTTTTGAATAACCTCACATGTCTTTCGTGCCACCCGCCAAATCTCATGAACCTTCCAAGAAAATAATTCCTCCTGCCCAGTCTATATGCTGAAAAACCGCTATTATTTTTAACTATACTCTTTATGTCGTCACGCAGCTCAGGCCTTACTCTTTCATCCGCATCCAGTTGCAGTATCCAATCGCTATTTGAATTGTCTATACCAATGTTCCTCTGCATGTCATGGTCGCCGTTGGACGGGTGCGCGACAACATTCGCCTTGAATCTCCGGCAGACCTGGTGAGTATCATCCGTGCTCATATCATCCACTACTACGATCTCATCGCACCATTTTACGCTCTCAAGACAAGGCCCGATCCTTTTTTCCTCATTTTTAGCTATAATAACCGCTGTGATCGTATGTTTCATCTACGCCCTTTTCTGAAAAACCTCTTCATCCTGTTCTTTAACCTTTTCTTGTATGGCTTGATCCTTCCCTTGAGATGGGTAAGTAAAAGCTTAATGTCGTAAGGGCGCCTGCCCAATTCACTTAATTCTCTCTTCCAGTCAAGGGATAGGGAAAGATTGTGCAATTTTCGATA
>JAZDIE010000243.1:0-4236 GCA_043805295.1 Pseudomonadota bacterium | reverse complement strand
CCTCAACCCAACCTACGCGGCTTTTGAGTAAATTTTCTAAACATAATAAACCTCCTAAAAAATAAAAACACACAACCAGCGCATGAACCCGACTCGCTACGCTCGCCGGTTATGCGGAGCGTTATATTTTTTCAGGGAGCGTCATGGCAGGATTACCCAAATTGGATTTGAGCGTAGTTGAATCAATATGCAAAGTACTTGGCGATACGGGGAAAGGCTTTACAGGTTCTGAAATTGGCAAGCTGCTTAATGAGTCAGGAATAGAGGATATCGATTCTACTAACACTAAGTGGAAACGTTTAAATTCTGCGCTTGCAAACAAGCAGTTAGTTGATGGCTGTGCCAACAACTTGCTGGCCTTTATTCAGAATTCTCTCAGTCCTGCTCGCCATTACGACAGCTTGGAATGGTTTAATGATACCCGATATAAAGTCCTTGAGAGTACCGTATTCAAACCTCAAAAGCAACTAAGCGGCCAACCTTAGGGGGTTATTTTTACTGAAATCTATTTTATTGATGATGAATTTTGCGAAAGTAGCCTTTGAATGCGAACCTGACAGAAAATCTGGAAGGGAGTTCCTGAGCGCAAGGGAAGTGACATACTCCGAAGGGGGTATGCCTGGGCGGATAGTACGGAGCCAGGATCCGAACTTAGCCCAAACGATCTCGGTGGAGCTAATGGAAAGATACTGAAGGAGCCCCTGAGCAATAAGCCCGACCTGAATAAACCGGTGATACGCTTGAAGCTTTCTTCTGACAGCTGTGCGGTAAGCTTCAGACTTTCTGTGAAGATACTGATCGCCTGAAGCTTTACGAATAGGAGTCATAGCCTTCATCCAGAAATGATACGCATAAGAGCCGATAGTGCGGACAGCCTGTTTGAAAGAGACCTCGATCTTAAAGCGGAGACCGTATAGAGCAATAATATCGAGTGGGAGCAAAGACAAGTCCGTTGACATCAGGATACGCCGACCTCTGGTTGGATGGATAACGGCCACGAAGCGCACCATTATGCCGATTCTTTTGATCAAGAGGTCGGCGTAGCAATACCGGAGGATAACATTTTTTTCGCCATAGACAGGGCTTTCAGCCTCCTGCATAGCGTCAGGGTTATCAAACAAAGTTCTGAGCTTAATCTTTTTTCCATACAGCTTGGGGCGGCCCTTCTTTTTTTTACCTGAGGGAACATCAGCGGGAAGATATGCAACAGCAACCATCTTTACCGGAGAGACGAGATGATTGCCCTTCTTAAGCAGTGAAGCCATAATCTTACGAGCGCAATAATACGCATCAGCGATAAAATAAAACGAGGGAAGACCAAGAGAGTCAACCAATAAGAGCATTTTATCCAGAAGAGTCGAATTCTCCCTATTGGAAAAGACAAGACCCTCATGGATACGGCTTGCAACAGGAACAGCAAAGACACTCTGCAGAGCTCCGACCAGAATTGCCACCGCCTGACAGGAGTGCCCCATGATGTACTCCGGCTTCGTATTGGAATCTGATTCCTGATGGAGAAGTTTTACGCTGGGCATCTTTTTGCCTTATTTTGGGATTTTCAAGCCGTCGCCGACAATCAGAAGCCGGCCGTTTTTAGTAAGAACGCCAGGGGTATATTAGGGGGCAAAACTTTAATTTTTAATTTGAATTTTATAGAAGAAAAGAGAAAAAGTTTAAGAATTAATAAATACACAATTCACGGTTTGACCCCAATCTCTCCCCCAATTCAAGGTTTGACCCCAATCTCTCCCCAATCTCTCCAATCTCTGCAATTCAAGGTTTGACCCCAATCTCTGACTATGACAAAGGCAGATTTGATTGACCAAATGGCAACAGATGCTGAGATTACAAAAGCAGCGGCAGGAAAGGCGCTTGATTCATTTGTAAATAGCGTTGCCACCGCGCTGAAAAAGAAAGACGGAAAAATCACATTAACCGGTTTTGGAACTTTCTCCAAATTGGCGGACATTAAAGGCAGGCGGGACAATAAATGAAAAATACTCAGGTGGTGTAAAATTACAAAAGAAGTTTTTGGAAGAAGAGGGGCATAAGGTAATCCAAAAAGGGAAAAAATATATTGTGGCTGATTTTGAAAAACATTTGGCATGAAAGGAGGATTTACTAAGGCATACGTTGGCTAAGCCTCATGGCTATGCTTTTAAAAGCGCATAAACAAAGGGCTTAGAAAGAATGCAATATGGCCAAGTAAACGTATGGCTTAGTAACTGATGAACATAAAAAAGATTTCAATTGCGGCTGTTGTCATCTGGGTAGTAAGTGCGGTGTATGGCTGGTTGACGTGTGGCTGGCTTTTTAACTGGGTCTATCAACTACCACCGAATATCTGGAGAACCCCTGAAGAGATGAGCACTAATTTAATAGTATAGGAATTTGCATTTTTTCTCAACAAAACCAGACGGATTGTGGTACAGGGATGTGAAGCTAAAAAACTCAGGAGTCACGGGTGGCTTATGCAGGGAGTTGATCTGGATACATTCCGTCGGATATTTGAGGATCATTGGGGTGAATTCAAGGTTTGTCATTCGTCGTATGCCACGCCATATTACGAAGATGTTGTGCAGAAGATGTTGGGATGTGGAAAAAAAGAGGGCGGGTATGTTGAATTTCGTTGTCTGCGTTGTGGCAAGAATGTTCGTCGGGTAGCGTTTACCTGCAAAAGTTGTTTTTGTCTTTCCTGTGCCAAGGTGTACACGGATGAGTTCGTGGTTCAGGTGAGCCGTGTTTTGCAGCCTGGATTGAAATACCGGCACATGGTTTTGACTGTTCTTGAGCAGTTGAGGATCTATTTTTATAGGGATCGGCAAGAGGGGAAACTGCTTTCGGAGTTGATGCGCTGTGGGTATGCGTGTTTGGAGGATGTTGTAAGCAAAGCGGTCAGGCAGAATGTAAAGATTGGAGCTATAGTGGTTGTTCAGACTCACGGTAGATCAGGCCGACACAATCCACACCTTCACATCATTATGACCAGCGGAGGCATCAATGAGGAGACAGGCACCGGACTAGGGACGACCGTAAATAAGTAAAATAAGTTGGGGAGGCGACAGTTAATTGCTTATTTACGGACGTTCCCACTGCCCCCATTACATCCGCGCTTTGCGAGGCTCGTTTCCAGTTCCGCTACCATGGAACGTCCTGCACCTACTATGTCTTCTGCTGACTCCTGTCCGATCATCCCGTATGTTGCCATACAGGACGCAGCCCCTTTTACAAAGAGCCGCACGCCAGACAGGTCTTCCCGGATAAGAACGTGAACTGTTGCTACACAACCGGGGGGACAGAGGGACGTCCATAAATAAGTAAGAAAATCGACGTAATCTGCGACTGATGTTACAAGGAAATAAAAAGGCAATCGTTGGGCAATGTGAAACACAAATGTAAACGCAACAGGAAAGTCATTAAATGAGAATTTATTTTGATTGTTGTAGTCTGCAACGCCCTTTTGATGATAAATCCCAACCAAGAATAGCTGTTGAGGCTGAAGCGGTACTTGTTATTCTCACATTGTGTGAGTCAGGTTGTTTGAAGCTCATCTCATCAGATGCTCTACTATTCGAGGTTGATCGCATTCCCTCCCTATCAGGATCGTAAAGACGATGCCTTGGAGATTCTCAAAATAGCAAATGAAACTGTTGGGTTGACCTCAGAAATTGAAGCTCTGGCCAGAAAGCTGGGAGCATCAGGCATTAAACCATTGGATGCTTTGCATTTAGCATTTGCATCGGTTTCAAGAGTTGATTATTTTTGCACATGTGACGATAAGCTTTTTAAAAAAGCTAAGGGTTTCGATGGATTAAATATCAAGGTGGTATTCCCCACCGAATTGGTCATGGAGTTAGACATATGAATCCAGAAACAAGACCGATATCTGAAATTAGCCGTCAGGCTACTCACATTCTAATCAAAGAGATGGGTGTAGTTGACACAATTAGGTTTCTGAATCAGTTCTCGGTAGGCCGAGGTGACTATACAAAAGAGCGTGAGAAATGGCTGGGTGATATATCTCTGGATGATGCCATCTCTCAAATTAAAGATGGGAAAAATAAAGCCCAACCACCGGCTGAACCCGACCGCGAGTACGCGGCGGGTTAGCCATCCGCTTGTGTTCGGCGCGAAGCGCCTCACAACAAGCGGATGCAGCAGACAATCCCGTCGGCAAGCAAGCTTGCCTCCGGTCTTGCTGCTGATCCGCCGCGATTAGATTCCTCAAGAGGGATA
>JAZDIE010000242.1:0-3891 GCA_043805295.1 Pseudomonadota bacterium | reverse complement strand
TGGCGGCGCCTTTGGTTTTTTTTCAGATGAGCATTCATTGCAGGCTGGTTTTTCATCGCAAGCCGCATTTTTTCCCTCTTCTGAAGATATGCGCCTATCTTTGATCACAAATCCTTTTTCTTCTTCTCTGGCCATATAAATACCTCCTCATAATAGCTATTCAGGTAGATAGGCCGAAGACTGAAGGCAGTCTTTAGTCTTCAGCCTAAACACCTGAATAGCTACTCTCATAACTCCAATTGTTTTACTGATTTGATCATAGGAATTAACTGTAACTCCCTGATCACCTCGTCAGGCGCAGGCGAATCGGTTACAAGAATGATGACATTGCGCCCACCATCAGTATCCTGCCCCACATGCATGCGGCCTATATTTATTCCATGAGACCCTAAAACCGTCCCCATACTGCCAATCGCGCCTGGCTTATCCTCGTTGTTTACCAAAAGTATATGCCCTTCTGGAATCAAATCAATATACGACGAGTTGATTCTAACTATCCTGGGGTGTTCCTTCCCAAAAATAGTGCCAGCAATCCTGTTGATTCCGTCCTGGGACGTAGCGGTAATAGTAATAAGATGCGTATAGCTCTCAAATTCATTGCTGCGCGATTCAACAACCTTTATACCCCGCTCCTTTGCAAGCATAGGCGCGTTTACAAAATTAACAGCCTCTTTTACCATAGGAGTAAGCAAACCCTTTAATATGGATATTGTTATAGGCGATATGTCGAGTCCGGAAAAATCTCCCGCATACTCAATTGATAATTGTTGAATCGGTCCTTCGGCAAGCTGACAATGAAGGCTTCCCATTCGCTCTCCCAAATCAAGATACGGCTTCAGACGCTTGAGCAAATCTCCTGCAACTGATGGAACGTTCACTGCGTTCATTACAGTGCCTGACGATAGATAATCAATAATCTGCCTGACCACGGCGACAGCCACGTTAGTTTGCGCCTCGGTTGTAGATGCGCCCAGATGTGGTGTGGCTATGACATTGTCAAGTTCAAGCAGCGGGCATTTTCCAGGAGGCTCAGTTTCAAATACGTCAAGCGCAGCGCCTGCGACCTTCCCTGACTTAAGCGCCTCATAAAGGTCAGCCTCATTGACAATTCCGCCACGCGCGCAGTTTATGATCATGACCTTGTCTTTCATCTGGCTAAAGGCGTTTTTATTTAAAAGCCCGATGGTATTCTTTGTTTTAGGGACATGGACAGTAATATAGTCGGATCTGGCAAAGAGATCTTCAATAGATACTAATTCAAGGCCGGCCTTATCTAATATCTCCTGGTTGGTAAACGGATCGTGAACTATCACGTCCATCTTGAGTCCTTTTGCGCGGTCTGCCACTATGCTCCCTATACGGCCATATCCGATTACGCCCAGGGTCTTGTTAAATATCTCCCTCCCAGTAAGGCCTTTCTTTTCCCACCGGCCATCCTTAAGCGATGCGGTTGCCTGAGGAATTTTACGGGAAAGAGAAAGCATAAGCGATATAGCATGTTCTGCTGTTGTCACAACATTCCCCTCAGGGGTGTTTTCCACTACAATTCCTCGTTTTGTCGCGGCTTGCACATCTACGTTGTCAAGACCGATTCCAGCCCTTCCAATCACCTTTAGATTAGGGGCTGCCTCAATGACATCTTTTGTAACCTTTGTCGCGCTTCTAATAATAAGGGCGTCATAATCCTTTATGATATTTTTAAATTCATCTGGAGAAAGACCAGGTTTATAGTCCATATCTATACCTTTAGCTTGTTGAAACATTATACGTCCGGCTTCTTCCAGATTATCGCTGATAAGAACTCTAGGCATAATTAATAAGTCCTCCTATTTTTTAGAAATACGTTAATTTTTACTTTTAAAATTAGCTTCTTGTCAAGAAGAAAGCTTTGCGATATAGAAACTACTGAATTAGTCATTATAATAGGAGGAATACATATGAAATACGATAGAATATGGAATTTTAACCCAGGGCCGTCTGCCCTGCCGTGTGAGGTATTGGAGCAGATACGGGATGAATTGCTGAACTACAAAAAATCAGGGGTGTCTGTTCTTGAGATGAGCCACAGGTCGTCACTCTTTGAAGAGATCATAAACGACGCCAAGGAACGAACAGCCAGGCTGTTAAAACTAAACAAGGACTACCATGTGCTTTTCCTGCAAGGCGGGGCAAGTCTGCAATTTTCCATGATTCCTATGAACCTGATCGCTGACGGAAAAACCGCGGATTATGTAAACACAGGGACATGGGCTAACAAAGCGATCAAAGAGGCAAAGCTCATCGGCAAAAAAGTCAACGTAACCGCATCTTCGGAAGACAAAAATTTTTCATATATCCCGCGCAATATCTCTTTTGACAAAAACGCCGCGTATGTGCATATCACTTCCAATAACACCATCAAGGGGACACAGTGGCAAGAATTTCCTGACACCTCAGGAGTGCCGATCGTGTGCGATATGTCATCTGACATTATGAGCAGGCCGTTTGATCCAACTCCGTTCGGATTGATATACGCAGGCGCGCAAAAAAATATTGGTCCAGCCGGAGTAACTATGGTGATCATCAGGGACGACATGGCAAAAAGAAACACGGTCAATCTTCCCACTATGCTCAAGTATTCAACCTTTATCGAGTCCAATTCCCTGCACAACACCCCACCAAGTTTTTCAATTTACGTATGCCATCTGGTGTTGAAATGGCTGTAAGAGACCATAGGCGGTCTTGATAACATGCAAAAGATAAATCAGAAAAAGGGAGACCTCCTCTACTCAGAGATAGACAAAAGTGACTTTTATAAAGGAACTGCTGAAAAAGATAGCAGATCGCTGATGAACGTTACCTTCCGCCTTCCTTCCGAGGAACTTGAAAAAAAGTTCATTGCCGAGGCTCAAAAAAATGGGCTGGCTGGACTAAAAGGGCACCGTTCTGTCGGAGGGATACGCGCCTCTATCTATAACGCAACCGGAATCGAGGCAATAAAGGCATTGGTTGATTTTATGAAAGGATTTGCAAATTCTCAATAATCTTAAAAGTGGTTAATAATCTGCTCATAGTAGCGCCAACACATAAAGAAAAAGAGATAGTAGACTGCTTCATGCCTGATGATTCCATCAAGGTGTGCGGAATTGGCAAAGTGAATACCGCCTCGTTTCTTACAGAGAAGATACTCCTGAACCGGCCTGACGGAATTATAATGGTGGGTTGCGCAGGCGCATACGAAGAGGCTGGACTAAAAATCGGAGATGTAGCAATTGCTGAAAGCGAATATAACGCCGACGAAGGGATAGCAAGCAGACAAGGGTATCAATCTTTAGAGGAAATCGGATTTGCTCTCTTGGAAAAGGCTGGAAAAAAATACTTTAACAGGTTTCCGTTAGATCAATTCATAAACGCTGGATTAACTAATTCAGCCCTTGCAATAGCAATCAACCTGAAAATAGGAGTTTTTGCTACGGTTTGCGCTGCTTCAGGCACAAAAGAGAGGGCTGCATGGATCAGCAAAAAAACCAGCGCAATCTGCGAAAACATGGAGGGCGGCGCAGCAGCGCATGTATGCCTGAGGTTCGGCGTCCCATTTGCTGAAATAAGAGGCATGAGTAATATTGCCGGGGAGCGAACCCCGTTTTTGCTAAAAGAGGCATTAACGCCTGTGGGAAGGGTGTTGCAGAGCTACCTATGCAAAACCATCGCACTATAACCGTCGGCATCTCCACCTGCCCAAACGACACGTTTAGCTTTCACGCCTTGTTGCACGGCATTGTTGATCAAGCTGATTTTTCTTTTTCAACGCTTTTTGAGGATGTTGAGACATTGAATCAATCAGCAATGCAGGGAACGCTTGACGTGGCCAAGGTTTCGTTCCATGCGGCAGGATACCTGCGCGATCAATAT
>JAZDIE010000241.1:0-6280 GCA_043805295.1 Pseudomonadota bacterium | reverse complement strand
TTTTTTGAAACGGGATTCTATTATTGATCGCGGGACTTTGCCTGGTCTAAAACCAGGAATTTTTGCCTTTTTTTGTATCTCTGTTATGAAAGTCTCATATTCCCTGGAGACATCTTCTGCAGGGACTTCAATATGAAGTTTTTTTTATACTGTGCTTATGTCTTCAATTTCTATTTTCATTTTTTTCCCTCTTTAAAAAATTATGGTGCGAGAGGGGGGAGTTGAACCCCCAATCCGTTAGGAACTGGATCCTAAGTCCAGCGCGTATGCCAATTCCGCCACTCTCGCAAAAGCAATAGACGCAAAAGCCGATTTGCTTGTTTGCGTGTATACAGTATGGCATATCGGCTTATCCAAACTGACAGTTGCGTCTTTTTATAAGGAATTATAAAGTGTGTCAAGGAGATAAAGAAGTCTTGAATATCAAACAAGAACATGGTATTGAAGTGCAATATAGATTGCAACTTATGTCTATTGTTATTTAGACCGGGGCGTGGCGCAGCCTGGTAGCGCGTCTGCTTTGGGAGCAGAAAGCCGGAGGTTCAAATCCTCTCGCCCCGACCAATCGTTTCGCGATATGTGATTTTATATCTCATTGTTCTATCTCTCCTTTTACAAAATTCTCATAACTTGTCTTATATATCTCCATAAGTGTCACAAACATAGTAGCAATAAGGGGACCATATATGATGCCGAGCAGGCCGAATACCTTTAACCCCCCAATGGTTGAAAGTATGACCAGCAGTATATGCATTTTGGCCTTTTGGCCTACCAGTTTTGTCTTTAACACATATTCTATAAGGATAGTAATGGTGAAATGTATGATGATAAGCGCAATACCCGCTGCTATTCTTCCTTTTAATAATAAGTAAATTGCCGCAGGGAAAAAGACGGCTGATATCCCCACAAACGGGAGAAATGCAACAATAGCCATTATAACCCCCCATAGGAATGGAGAGCTGATGTCCAGAACTGCAAACGCAATCCCTCCCAATATCCCCTCAAGTGTTCCTGAAACCCCGTTTCCGATTATGATTGCGCCAGCCATTTCCTCAAATTTTGCTATCAGCCTTTCATTTTGTTCGCGCGGGAGGGGGGATAGGTTTATTATTAAGTCAAGCAGTTTTTTCCCATCAATAAAAAGAAAAAATATGATTATCAGCATAATTGTGAAATGAAACACAAAATTGATCATGTTTGACGCTATTGCCTTGGCTTGCTCAAACAAATATAGACCCACCCATTTTCCTATATCAGAGATAGCCATATTGAAATGATCTGAATCAATATTTATATTATATTTTTTCAGCAGATCAGATGCCTTGACTATTAATTGATTATTTTCCAGCAGTTCTTTGATTTGTTCAGAGATTGCGCCCCCCTTGCTCATTTCGTAAAGCGCAGACGCCTCCTGAGCAAGGCTTCCGATAAAAAAGATTATTGGCAGAAATACAACAAGAAAGATTAAAAAGCAGACTATCAAAGACGCCCAGCTTGGGCGCATGCTTTTTTTTAAGATTTTATTTATTGGGGCGAATATGCCGGTGAGGACAAATGCAAGCACAATGGTGTTAATATGAGGCCATAACAGCCTGCCAAGCAGGATCCCTGATATTAAAAAAAGTACCAGAAAGGATTTGAATATTCCCTTGCCGCGCTCTTTTTTTTCTTCCATTTTACAGATCTTTTTTAGTAACTGTGAACGATTGTCTTATAATAACTAATAGCAAGAAATGAGTAAAGTCAATTATCTCTGTTCAGCTTTTTGTTTTCACATTGGATTACTCGATAATGTCCGCTATAATCCTTTATCCACTTAAAATTTTTATATTCTCCTAGTTCTGAGAAAAGGAGTTCTATCTCTTTTTGCTGATCTGATCCGACTTCCAGCAAGATAGCGCTATCTCTGATCAAATATTCTGGGGCATAGTGCAGTATAGTGCGTATTGCGTCTAAACCATCATCACCGGCGTTAAGCGCAAGTTTTGGTTCATGAAGAAGAATCTCCGGCGCAAGGGTTGTTAGTTCGGCTGTTTTTATATACGGGGGGTTTGAGATTATAATATTGAATGAGTGCCTTAAATGGTGGACAGGCTCAAACCAGTTTCCATGAAAAAATGTTATAAGATTATCAACGTGTAAACATTGCGCATTGATCCTTGCCACACTAAGCGCGGCGGCAGAGCAATCTACAGCATAGAAATTGTGATAAGGGCATTCAGTTGCAAGCGCGCATATAATAGCGCCAGAGCCAGTCCCGAGTTCAAGGATATTCAGATTTTTTTCGTTTTTGATCAGGGGTAAGGTTGCTTCTACAAGAAATTCTGTCTCTGGTCTGGGTATCAGCACATCAGGAGTGACCAAAAACTCCATAGACCAGAATTCTTTTTTGCCAAGGATATATGCAACTGGTTCACGGTCTGTTCTTCGTTTGAGCAAGACATTGAAAGCGGCAAGATCGGAAGGTTGAAGTAGTTTATCATAATTTATGTAGAGCACGGTCCGCTTCAGCCCAAGGGCATGTGCAAGCAGTACCTCGGCATCAGCTCTTGGCTGAGGTATACCAATGGACTCCATGTAACTTGCAGCCCATTGAATTGTTTTAAGTATAGTCCATTTCTGCAACGCCAGCCTCTTTCAAGGCCTCGGCCTGGTAGTGGGTGGTCAGGCTATCTGTCAACTCTGAAAGATCACCTTCCATGATATTGTTAAGTTTATAAAGCGTAAGACCTATCCGGTGATCTGTTACCCTGCTTTGCGGGAAATTATATGTGCGTATTCGTTCGCTGCGATCTCCGGTGCCGACCTGGCTTTTACGGGACGCTGATATTTTTGCATCTTGTTCCTGCTTGATCTTGTCGAGTAATCTAGCCCTTAATACCTTTAATGCCTTTGCCTTGTTTTTGTGCTGTGATTTTTCGTCCTGGCAGGTTACCACAAGTCCTGTGGGTATATGGGTTACCCTAACGGCTGAGTCGGTTGTGTTTACGCTCTGGCCACCTGGGCCTGAGGATCGGAATACATCTACGCGTATCTCGTTTGGGTCTATATGGATATCTACTTCTTCTGCTTCTGGCAATACAGCAACAGTAATGGCTGAGGTATGTATGCGGCCTTGTGCTTCAGTGGTAGGCACCCGCTGAACTCTATGCACTCCGCTTTCGTATTTGAGTCGGCTATAGACGTCTTTTCCTGTTATAAGCAGAATAATCTCCTTGAATCCTCCGACACCTGTGGTGTGCTGGGTCATTTCCTCTACGTTCCATCCGACCTTTACGGCGTATGCCGTGTACATCCGGTAGAGATCAGCGACAAAAAGACCTGCCTCGTCACCCCCTGTGCCAGCGCGGATTTCAAGAAGTATATTTTTTTCGTCATTTGGATCTTTGGGAAGAAGTAAAACTTTAAGCTCTTGTTCCACTTTTGCAATCCCTTGCAAGAGTGTGCGAATCTCCTCGCGCGCCATTTCTTTTATTTCAGGGTCAGGGTCTTTTAAGAGTTCTTCGCTTGTCTTTAAGTCTGCCGTATTTTTTTTGTAGTTCTGATAAGCCTTTGATATTTTGCTAAGGCTGGCATGTTCTTTAGAGTACTTTCTGTAGTTTTCAGGGGTCTTGATTATATCCGGATCGGATAATAATCCCTCGACATCCTTAAATCTTTGCAAAACCCCTTCTAGTTTTTGAAACATACTTTCAGATACCTTCCTTGATCAATTTGTTGTGCAGGCAAATTGCCTTTTCCAAGGCTGCCAGCGCAATTTCAAGCTGATCATCAGATGGTTCCCGGGTGGTGAGATTTTGCATCCAAAGCCCTGGCATGATAATAGCTTTCATGAAAGG
Source organism: Pseudomonadota bacterium (assembly GCA_043805295.1). Lineage (GTDB taxonomy): Bacteria > Desulfobacterota > Desulfobacteria > Desulfobacterales. The sequence continues at coordinate 2,441 of JAZDIE010000241.1, read as the reverse complement.
GTTTGATATTTTTTTGCTGCTATATTTTATGATTTCATAGGCGATTCCGGCTATGGGGAACATCAATAAAATTTTAAAGATAATGTATATTACCTGGGTAACCGGTTTAGGAAGAAACGAAAACCGAGGCACAAACGGAAAAACTATTGAAAAAAAGATTATGCTCATAACGAGTACTATCAGTATAAAGGCTGTTCCACATCTTGGGTGTAACCTGGAATATTTGCGCGCGTTTTCAACGGTCAGTTCTTCACCTGCTTCATAGGCATAGATAGATTTATGTTCAGCGCCATGATATTCGAATACGCGGCGTATATCTTTTGATAACGAGATTAACCAGATATAGGCTATAAACAGGATTATCTTTATAATTCCATCAACAGCGTGAAACCGAATGTCCTCTACCCCCCATCTGCTTTCCAGGAGTTGTCCCACAAGCAGACTCAAGATATGAGGACGTGCCACAAAAAGAGCCAGTCCCAGGCCAATGGCAAGCGCTATGGTAAAAAAAGAGATCCCCATCCAAGTTGTTCTTCCTCCTCGTCAAGCGCCTGGTTAGCGGAAAAGGAGAGTGCCTGGATACCGTTTATCATAGTCTCGATTATTACAATCGCGCCCCGTAAAAAAGGCCATTTGAGAAACGGCAACCGCTCTGATATGGAATGCCATTCATCTTCTTTTACAATGATCTCGCCGTTAGGTCTGCGTACAGCCACAGTCATAGATTTAGGCGCTCGCATCATTACGCCTTCAATAACAGCTTGACCTCCGATTTGAAGTTTCTGATTGCAGGCGGGCGGTTCGGAAAAAAAAAGTGACATAGCCAGGTTATTTCTGAGAGGTGTCTGACTGGAATTTAGCGTATTTTCTGCGAAATTTTTCAATTCTGCCAGCAGTGTCTATAAGCTTTTGCTGACCTGTGAAAAAAGGATGGCAGCTTGCGCATATTTCAACCCGAATATTTTTTTCAGTCGAACCTATGTTATATACAGCGCCGCATGCGCATGTAATAGTTGTTTGGTTATACGCTGGATGAATTTCCTTTTTCATTATTTTTACATAAGCCCCCTTTTTATTTTTTTGTAACTTCATTAATCTTAGAGCAATGCGTTCAAAAAGCAACCGTTTCTTAAAAAGTGTTTTATCGGTTCTTCGTGTAACGTCAGTAAATTTTTTTTGAACGACAACCGCGCGTTTCTGCAGAGGAATGATTATGCCCACATTACCCCGTTTCTTAGCGGAAGCGGAAGTTGAATTCGACTCTGGCGCAAAACTGGTAAGTCGTGAATTTGATTTCAATCAGACCCAGATTCAGGCGGCTATTACTAATATCACCGGAAGCTATGGCTTGAACATGGCGTCCATGTGTTGATACTAACAATCCAACAGAAGGAGGCCACCAATTTTTTACAGGCTCCACCAGGGAATAGCTTCGATATTGCTATCCAAACGTCTCGGCGCACGGCACCTGTATACGACAAAGCCTCGCCGCGCCCGTTGCGGGTAGGTTTCAAGAAAGAGCTTTAGGTGAGAGACGTCAGCCAGAGACGGCGACTCAGTGGATTTTACCTCAATAGGTATTGTTTCATCAGGGGTTTCCAGCACATAATCGACTTCCGCTCCATGCGCAGTGCGCCAGAAGCTTAAACGATATGCCCGACCGGCATAGAGGCAACGGTGCATCAACTCTTGGCCCACCCAGTTTTCGAACAGAAGTCCCATCTGGGTCTTCAATAAGTCGGCTGAAAAACGGTAACGTGCAGCCGCGTTTCGCACGCCATTGTCGAAAAACAAGAATCGTGGAGTTGTAAGCACTCGTTTTTGACCTGAAGCGCCGTAAGTCGGTATATGATATCCTACAAATGTGTCTTTTAGTACCTGGTAATATGTGCGCAGTGTCGCTACAGGGATGCCGCTTTCCCTGGAGATATTGGTTAGACCTAAATCCTGCAATCCTGTTGTTAGCAGGGACAACAGAGTTCTGAACGCCCTCTCAACATATCGTGGAAGGACTTAAGAGGTCAAAATTTAGTGATTTCTTTCAGAGAGGGGGACGACATAGTTATTTTAGGTTTTCCCAAGCGCCTACTTATCAAGATTTTTTTAAAAAAAGACGCTATTCTCTCTTCCCGTTCTTCCGGGCCATACTTTTCATATAGGCTCTACCAAGTGTGCAGGGAGATGGTTAGATCGCTAAAGCCGTCCAAACATTCCATTGTTTAGCATACAAGTGATCGGGCGGAGTTTTCAACTTCAATTGATCTCCTCCTACAAGAAGTTTACCCGCTACACGAATCAAAAAAGCACGAATAGTTTGGACCTCCCAACTGCGCAATGTTGTATCACCACTTATCATGGCCATCCAGCGAAGAGTATTGTAGGCAAAAATCGCACACTGAAACAATGCCGAATTAGCGAGAAAAGAATCTGTTTTGATGTGT
>JAZDIE010000240.1:0-2406 GCA_043805295.1 Pseudomonadota bacterium | reverse complement strand
GACATTATAGACAGCACCCATGACAGCCATTCCCAGCGCCATAGAGATCAAAACCTCCACCAGGGTAAAACCCTTTGAACTGACAACGGACCGTGGTCCGTGGTCTATTGTCCGTGGTCTATTGTCCGTGGTCCGTCGTCTCTCTTTTGTCATTGCACGCTCACAGACCCTGCTGCTGTAACTCGGATCGTTTTGGTAGTCCCCAGGCTGTTTGAAAGTGTGACTGTTTGTGTTACAGAGGCGCCCGCGTTGTAGATCGCCAGACCCCTTGAGTTAAATCCTACTGTCGGCAGACCGTCGTCATTGTTAGGGAAAGTGACCGAGTCAAACTGGGCGTTATTGTAATCCGACAATCTTACGGAACAGAGGAGTTCCTCGCCAGCGTCGTATTCGAGATCATTGTCGCTATCGATATAGACTGCATAGTCATAAAGAAAACCGTTCAAAAAGATGTTGAACGTCGCTGCACAGGTGGTGTTTCCTGCTGCTGCCCGCATCCTTGCCAAATGCAAGTTGGATACCAGGTCGCGGGTCGCTGAGCTTAGAGAGCTATTGGCCATCCACTGAGTGGCCTGGGGCGCAGCAATAGTCATAAGCACAGCAAGCAAGGCCATGACAATCAAGAGTTCGACAAGACTAAACCCAGGGACTGAAATGTGACTTTTTGTATAAAGCCTTATGTATACTTTTTGTAACACTATGCGCCTTTATCCCCCCTAAAAAACCGATCAGAATCCCCTTATAGAACATCGGCATATTGCAGGAAAAACAAAAGGGGGTATCTGGTCTCTTCCATTATCCATCAGGGGAACATAGCAATATATAAGCCAAAGACAATTAATATCTTCATTGTATTGGTCGATACGTTATAGTGTATACTTTTTGAAAGATGACGGATTCGTAAATGGAAAAACCATATAATATTGATCCTCGCATTGTCCTTCTTAAGGCCCTTATAAACTGGGGATGCGCTGCATTTGATCTTGACCAGCTTTTGCAACTGATTATTGAAACATGCACAAGCCTTACCAGCGCAAAGGCCAGCTCTTTGTTGCTTGTTGATGAAACCACTCAAAATCTCTATTTCAGGATTGCTACAGGCGATAAGCGGGAAGAGGTCAAAAAATTCGAAATAAAGTCTGGTCAGGGCATAGCAGGACATGTGGCCAAAGAAGGGAGATCTCTTCTTATCTCTGATGTCCGGAAAGACAAAAGATGGAACCAGATAATTAGTGAATCAATCGGGTTTGAGACAAAATCCATAGCTTGTGTTCCAATGAAGACGGACGGCAAGGTAATCGGAGTTATAGAGATCATAGACAGAGAAGACGGCGCTCCCCTTCACGAGGAAGACCTTGAAGTGCTTTCCTTGTTTGCCGAGCTGGCCTCATATGCCATAAAAAATGCGCTGGAGTTTCATCACATCAAGAGGGAAAATGTTCATCTTAAAAATGCGCTGGAAAATAAATACGAGATCGTTGGAAATAGCCCGGTGCTTAAGAGGGCTGTCCAGGATGCCTGCAAGGTTGCTCACTCAAAGGCAAGCACCCTGATACTTGGCGAAAGCGGAACCGGCAAAGAGCTACTCGCCAGATTGATCCACCGTACCGGCTCCAGAAAACACAAACCAATGGTGTTTATCAACTGCGGCGCGCTCCCTGAGACGCTTCTGGAAGCAGAACTTTTCGGGTATGAAAAAGGGGCGTTTACCGGAGCTATGGCAAAAAAGATCGGCATGATTGAAACAGCTCACAGCGGCACCCTTTTTTTAGACGAGGTAGGAGAGATGAGCGCTGCAATGCAGGTCAAACTACTTAGGGCAGTGCAAGACGGAATTTTTTACCGTGTTGGCGGAAACGTGGAAATATCATCAGACATCAGGATAATATCAGCTACAAACAGGGACCTGGCGCAGGCAGTGAGCGAAGGACGGTTTAGAGAGGATCTTTATTATAGGCTTAATGTCGTACAGATAACCATGCCCTCTCTAAGGGAACGCAAAGAAGATATCCCGCTGCTGGCTGGGCATTTTGTGGATATATACAAACAGGAGATAGGCGTCAAAACTCTGGAGATATCACAGGAAGCAATGGCAAGAATGGTACAATATGATTGGCCTGGCAATGTAAGAGAGCTTGAGAACGCAATAGAGCGCGCATTAGTTATGGGAAACGGAAAAGAAATTCTGCCTGACGACCTCCCTATTGAAGCGCCTTGTTCTATGTTTTCCAGAAATATGCGGGCTGGAATGACCCTTAAAGAGGCTGTGGACCAATTCAAGAAAGAATTTATTATAATGGCGCTGGCTGATAAAAACGGAAATAACAGCAATACAGCCAAGGCTCTTGATGTTCAAAGGACGTACTTGTCGCGTCTGATTTCCCGCTATAACCTATGACGGATTCG
>JAZDIE010000239.1:0-2110 GCA_043805295.1 Pseudomonadota bacterium | reverse complement strand
GCGTGTTTTAGATAATAAGCCGAAATGGCTTATTATCAGTTCTTTTCCTCGGCTGTAGGGGATAGAAAATGGCGGAGGCGGTTCAACACCGGGGATAAGGCTGTGTCCGCGCTCACCCAGTTCGGGATGACGTAATTTTGCTCGTATCAAAGCCTCTTCGGTAAACCACCAGGCAATATCAGCATACCTGCAGATTTTTTCTTCCAACCAGTGCGCGAAGCGCTCCCGTTGTGTTGCCGGAACGCGGTTGTATGTAACCATGGGATCGTGAATCTCCGCAATCCAGGGCAGGTTATAGCGCTTTGCCAGAAGATATGCTGCAAAATGCGCTGAGATAGGACCGCCCGTTGAGTAAATCAATATCGGCTTTCTTTTCTTTATGATATAGATTCCGGCGAAATAAGCGCTTATAAACCATGACCATTGAGCCGCCTGCCTTACAAAGGCCTTCTCCGGAATATAGAAGGGGAGCAGAAGCAGAGATGAAAAGCCCGACAGAAGGCGATACAAAAATCTATTTCGCAGGCGTTGCCTTAAGTAATGGCGCAGATCGAAACGCAGCCCCACAGGAGTAAGGGGAGGAATCCGATAGTGCTTGATCTTCTCGTCCTTTTTCCCCGTTATCGTACTAAGCGCGATCGGTTCTACCCTCAATTTCAGCAGATGTGGAATCTTATCGGTAATTGTTTGACTTGCCGCGCGGCCATCCATGTTGAAAGCATTCGATATTATCAGCCACGTTTGTTTATCATTTTTCTCAGGCTGTTTGGTTTTTTCTTTATTTCTTCCCATATGTTCATAACCGCCAATGAGCTATCATGCGACTTCAAGTACTTCAGTCTTTCCGCCTACGTCACAGCAACTCGAGAATTCATAACGAAAGATCTTCTCTATCCCGGATCGACCATGAGGTTCGTATTCTCATGGTCTTTGAAAGGTATTTCCCGTTGTTGAATATCCTGAATACGACGAGTTTAGTCTTGCGCCAAAGGTTTTTATCGTACCTCAGGGTCACCATGCACTCGTGGGAGTAACGCTTGGAGATCGCGTCAAGAGTCTCTCTCCATACAGCCTTATTTTTTGTTTTCACTCCTACCCCAAAAATAGAGACGGGATGGACTGGATTTCCCAATCCGCCGATTAGCGAGAGATCGAAACCGGAAAGAAGACGCACAAAACATTCAGGAGTAAACCTCCAGTAATCGTAAGGATACGAGTGTATCTCGTGATTGAGAACCGAGCTTATTATAAGGCATCCTTCTTGTTGCACGACACGACTCATCTCGCTCATAGCTTTAAACACATCGAACACATGTTCGAGCGTGTCCATGCATATGACCGCTTGTGCCGAACCATCTTCAAAGGAAAGACCCTTTTCGAGGTCCTCGATTCTATCTACGCCGGGGCCGGGTCTCATGTCGCAACCTGTATAGTGTGCGCCGATAAAGTACGGTCTCAAATCTGAATATCCCTCCTGTTCAGGCACCTGTAAAGCGCCGAACTCATACACTTGCCCCTTAAACTCCATTATCTCCGAGCAAATTCTTACAAAAAGCTTTACGCTGTCCTGCATATTCTTTGTGCCTCTTTCGTTGTTAATCTGCTAATGGTCTGCGCATCTGACAGTCCCCTGCCGCCTTTCCTCACTCTATGGGCAGCCATCTTTCCTATGCAATTCCCCGCTTTTTCTTGCGCGTATTATGTACTGAATAACGAGCGATTCCTTTATTTTGTTGAATAAAACAAAATTCAGCAGTTTCATATTCAAACCTGAATCAATTTTGCGATGCACTTTCTCGATAGTGAATCCGTTGTCCTGAAAAAGGGCTTTCATGCTTTGCCAGGTGAAAAACCTAAGATGACTTTTATCAAGGACCCCCGCGTCTGTATAGCGCCACTTTCCCCTGATGAGTCCCCGAACCACTCGATGAAAACCTACATTGGGAATACTTGCAACCATGCAACCGCCTGGTTTAAGTAGTGTATAAAGTTTTAGCGTAATGGCCCATGGATCAATGAGATGTTCAAGGACATCCGCACATACGATGCAATCAAAATACTCAGGCGAAAAAGGAAACTCAATACGTTCAACATCACCTTCGATAACTCT
>JAZDIE010000238.1:0-2895 GCA_043805295.1 Pseudomonadota bacterium | reverse complement strand
ATCAGGAGATGGTAATGATTGGGCATCAGACAATAGGCCCCCACTCTCAGATTCCACATATCCACGGTTTCTCTTAAGAGTTCAATAAAGGTAAGATAATCCTCCTTCTTTCGGAAAATAGATTCCCCCCGCCTCCCCCTGTTCATTACATGATACCATGCATCCGGATATTCTATTCTCAGCGGTCTGGACATAATCTTTTTTTATAGCATCGCAGAACATGAGTCAAGCGTAGACTTGACCCCTATATGAGTCAAGCGTAGACTTGACCCCTTTCTTCAATTCACTGGAGTGTTGGGGTAATGGAGTATTGGATATTCTGAATTTCTCCATCACTCCATAACTCCAGGTTCCCGTCCTATAAGGGAGTAGCTGAATAAGTATTTTCAGTCCTTTCCACTGATTTCGATGATCTATTTTGGACAAATTTGATTTGGGCCTTTTATGAATAGTCAAAAATATGAAAAATTCCGAAAAAAGGAATTTCCTAAGCCGTTAAATTATGCGTAAAGAGTATAGGACAAAGTTACCTGGGTATCAATGTAAAATGCATGTAATTACACAGGTTCACAGTTCAGGGGTTCACGGTTCACGGTTGGAGAGTTTTGTTTCTTGCGATATGCCAAGCGCTCTTGACCAAAAGATATTCCTTTTAATATCTTCAGAACAATATCCGGATCTGTTTTTCATCCACAACTCATCCAGGCATTTATCAGAGTGTTGTGGGTCACGGTGAAAAACCGCAAGCAGCACCCTCGATTGTTGTAACATCAGCATTTAACGTCTATTTTATTAGTTTTTGCGAGTGCATCAATTTTTAGCGTTTCGGGTTCAACCGGTTATGTGTTGAATATCTTTATGGAGTTTGGTTCTGTAATAATTCACCCAGGCGTCATTGGACATGATCATATCCAGCTGCCTTGTGTGGATAGTCAGATAACCGAGTATCTTGAGACGTGTCTCCATGAAATCCTTTTCATAATGCTCAAGCCTAGCAATCAGATTATCTTCCTTTACCTCTACCCTGAACCCATATTCCTCCAGTATGTTACATACAAAGAGTATCCTTTTATGCCTTCGATGGTAATCTGCTGCACCCCCCTTGAACTGAAAGCTTATGTAATTTTCACCAAGCCTGTCACTAACCAGAGTCTCTATGGTGGAAAAATGAAATCCCAGCCTGGAATTCAGGTTGCAATAATTTTTCGAGATCATAAAATAATTGCGGTCGGCATACTTCGAACGGACACCAGTGACTAAGGCCGTATTTGTAGTTGCCTGGAACATGACTGACATAAAGCCCTTTCCGTCAACCGGTGGCGGGCCTGCCCACGGGATGGCCGTAATCCCCTCCCACAAGGCCAGCATCGGTATGGAAACGATATTATCGAGTTGGACATATTTGCCATCCACTTCCTCTCGAAAACCGTCATCCAAATTCAAAATCCACCATTTCATGGCTATATCAGAGAAAAGCTGCTTGCTGGATCGCTCAGGAAAATGATGGTCTTTTCCGAACCGGAACATCTCCTCCACTATTTTTTCATGGCAAAAACGGGTAAGATCATGCAAGGTCTCGCAGTTCCCGGGTTTGAATCCAGGGGCATCAGGGTCCAGAAGATTCAAGGGGACGATATGCCGGGCCGCGCCTTTAAGCGCCTCAAAAACAGGACTTCCCTCCATGAGGTTTTTCGGTTTTGTTTGCCTCGCAAGTAAGGCATCCACACACCCATCATAGATCCTGAGGCCGTCGGCATCCACGGTGATCACTTGTTCATTTTTTAGCAGATCAATTGCCTCCTTTACGCCAAAAATTGCGGGCACGTCGAATTCCCGCGCCACATTGGCGAGATGCCCGGCGATGCTTCCCTGCCCTGTAACGACCGCAGCCGCTCGATTCAGGAGAGTAGCCCAACGGGGCAGGGACTGGGCCGTTACCAGAACTGCGCCTGCAGGAAACTGGAGGACATCCATATCCTTTTTCACAATGAAGACCGGACCGGCGCCCACACCCGGACTGGCCGTAACACCTCCCTGAAGAATCATTGTATCGGATACCGCATCCTGAACCGCTATTAGATCCTGAGCCTTTTCTATGTCTCTCTGCTGCAGTGGCCGACATTGAAGAAGGATGATAGATCCATCTGACTTGACAGCCCACTCGATATCCTGGGGCACACCGTAGTAGGCTTCGAGCTGGACTGCCAACCTTGCAAGTTCTAGGGCCTGCTCATCAGTCAGAGATGCCTGGTTGCCGTTATCGCCGGTTATATCAAGTCTGCAGACTCCTTCATCGGGGTAGCACACGAATTTTTGATCTTTCAGGGAGATCTCTTTTCTGAGAATCGCCATGGGATCTTTGGAAGAGATGATGAAAAGATCCGAAGCGGCATTCCCATCCACAACGGACTTCGGAAGACCCCAAACCGCATTGATAACTACCGCATTGTCCGTTCTATCGACAGGATTGTTAGAATAAATGACGCCGCCTGATACCGCATCCACCATGGTCATGCACCCCACACACATGGCCACATCTTCGTCACGAATGCCCCGGTTCAACCGGTATGCCATGGCCTGCAGGCTATACTTGCTTGCGAGGACCCCCTTGTAGGCATGGAATATGTTTTCTCTGCTTATGTTGAGTTCTGAACGGTACTGGCCGGCAAAAGATGTTCCTGCAAGATCTTCACCCAGGGCACTGCTCCGCATGGCCACAGTGACACCTTTGCCCTCTTTTGTTTCCAGGTGACGGTATTGCTCTTCAATGGCTGCTGCAAGGTCTTCGGGTAAAGGGGACTTGATGATCAGTTGTCGGATGGCAGCACTGAGGCTGTAAAGCTGGTCAAGGCGCTCTACGTCGGTCGCCTGAATGCGGCGGTCTATTTCCGGCTG
>JAZDIE010000237.1:0-2332 GCA_043805295.1 Pseudomonadota bacterium | reverse complement strand
AGGTCGGCATCGATTTTGACGCGGGCAATACTCGCCATAGTTGATTCTACGCTTCTATTTTGGCCGATATGAGACATTAAGCTCATATCGCGGCTTAACCCGAGTACTGTCAAATCTCCGCTTACCTTAACATTCTGCACTTCTGCGTATGCAGTAAAGGTAATACCTACTACAAACGCCAGTGCGAGAATTAATATTAAGCGTTTACTCATTTTGTTTATCCTCCTTTAAAAATACCAAAATATATTGAACTAGGGTTTGATAATTTTTCCTAGAGAATTACTATATATATGTATATCACTGGATTTGCGCTGACTTTAGGCTTACTTTCTAAGAATTCACCTCCTTTTCGCCTGAAATTAAAGCCATCTCCAGTGGTATATCCGATAATATACCTAATTGGCTTATTTTTTACCACATAACTTGTTGTTTGTCAAGTGTTTTTTTGAGGTAGATTTGCGGGTTCATCACGTCTATTATAACAGAGAAGGGAGGTGGATACGGTGTTGGCAAAAGTTTTTAGTTTTGGTCTTTTAGGTATAGAGGCTTATCCTATTGAGATAGAAGTGGGTGTATCAAGGGGCCTGCCGGCAATCACACTGGTAGGCTTAGCAGATACAGCCATCAGAGAAAGTAAAGAGCGGGTTAAATCTGCGATCAAAAATTCAGGCTTCATCTGGCCAGCAGAAAGAATTACTGTAAGTCTTGCACCTTCAGACATAAAAAAAGAGGGGCCTGTTTTGACCTCGCTATCGCCTTAGGGATACTCTCCGCAACAAACCAAATAAATAGCACATGCTTAAAAGATTATTATATTCTGGGCGAATTGTCATTAGACGGTTCTCTGCGCAGTGTGCGTGGGGTTCTACCTATCAGTATAGCCATCGCTAAGTCACCATTCAGCCAACAGACAGACAGAGTTAAAAATATTATTGTTCCTTACTAAAATGCTAAAGAAGCAGCTATAATTTCAGATATACATGTGTGGCCAGTAAAGACATTGAAGGCAACAGTAGAACTTTTAAATAATCCAGACTCAGTTAAATCCTTTAAGCTAGATTTAGAACAATTATTTAGAGAAAATGCTCACTATGAAATGGACTTTTCAGAAGTCAAAGGACAATATCTAGCAAAAAGAGCACTGGAAGTAGCGATCTCTGGCGGACACAACGTGCTTTTTATCGGTCCTCCTGGTAGCGGCAAGACCATGCTGGCCAAAAGAATACCTACTATTTTACCTGACTTAACCCTTAAGGAGGCATTAGAAATCACCAAGATACATTCGGTGATGGGGACTCTGCCATTTAAGGATGGCATAATCAGGATCCGTCCTTTTCGTATCCCCCACCATAGCATATCAGACGTAGCACTGATAGGAGGCGGTTCTCTGCCCCAACCCGGCGAGATAAGCCTTGCGCATCAGGGCGTATTATTTTTAGATGAACTACCGGAATTCCATCGGGATTGTTTAGAAGCATTAAGACAGCCTCTAGAGGATGGCATTATCCGCGTATCGCGCATCAGGAGATCTTTTGTTTTTCCGGCCTCTTTTGTGCTGGTCTGTGCCATGAACCCCTGCCCCTGCGGAACACTTGGACAACTTAAATCTGCCTGTCGCTGTGGCACTACCCAAATCGCCAGATACCGCTCTAAAATATCCGGCCCATTGCTGGATAGGATAGATATACATATTGAAGTACCACCAGCCCGCTATCAGGAATTAAGCAGCAACCTGCCAGCTGAAACTTCTGTTCAAATCAGAGAGAGGGTAAATAAAGCACGTGCTATTCAAAGGGAGAGGTTTAAGGATGAAGGAATTATGTGTAACGCCCAGATGAACCATAAGCAGGTAAGGAAATTTTGCGTCTTGGGAAAAGAGGAAAACGAGCTACTAAAAATGGCGATGAGCGAACTAAATTTTAGCGCCAGGGCATATGACAAAATATTGAAGGTATCAAGGACAGCTGCGGATTTGGCGGGATCAGAAAATATCAAAGTAGAACATATTTCAGAGGCAATACAGTACAGGAGCTTGGATAGGACCTTATGAAGGTAAAGAAATAATCTTTTGGGATGACGCCGATGTCGCCATGAACATCTTTATTAATTGTGACATATTAAAAAGGATATTCGTGGTTATAGCGCACTCATAGGTACAGTAACAATTAGTATCTTTAATAAATCTCCTGATTCCTCTAGCCCTCTCTGAATACCATAGTTTTTTAAAGTTATAATCCACGTCTCTTATATTGCCAATTTTCTTATCAAGGATTTCACAAGGATATAAATCTCCGGCTTCAGTCATAATACAACTGATATCTCCTGCCCGGCA
>JAZDIE010000236.1:0-20897 GCA_043805295.1 Pseudomonadota bacterium | reverse complement strand
GAGATTAAAAAGAGTATTTTATTTCTTTCCGGCCAGGCTGATGTCGCCATAATAGAGATCGGAGGAACCATAGGGGATATTGAAAGCCTGCCGTTTCAGGAGGCCATCCGCCAGCTCAAGCGTGATTTAGGAAAAGATAATGTATTGTATGTGCATCTCACCCTTGTCCCATATGTAAAGGCTGCTGGAGAGTTTAAGACAAAACCAACGCAGCATAGCGTTAAGGAGTTGAGGAGCATAGGTATACAGCCGGATATTATTCTATGCAGAACAGACCAGTTTTTATCCAAAGATATAAAGGCAAAGATCGCCCTATTTTGCAATGTGGATGTTGACCAGGTAATTACAGCTAAAGATGTTGATTCCATATACGAGGTTCCTCTTGTTTTGCATCAGGAGCATTTAGACGAAAAAATTATTGAACTTCTTCACATGTGGACGCGCGCTCCCAGACTACAGGCATGGGAAAAGCTTGCAGAGGAGATTAAATCCCTTGCGCATACGGTTACTATTGCAATAGCAGGCAAGTATATTAACCTGAAGGAATCGTACAAGAGTTTGAACGAGGCATTAACCCACGGAGGTATTGCCAATAACGCTAATGTGCTGTTCGAGTTTATTGATTCCGAGGTATTAGAAACCGGGGATCTGGAGTCGCTTAAAAAGGTGGACGGTATCCTGGTGCCTGGCGGGTTTGGAGTAAGAGGGATTGAAGGAAAGATAACGGCTATTCAGTATGCCAGGGAGAATAATGTCCCGTTTTTGGGCATCTGCCTTGGGATGCAAATGGCTGTTGTGGAATTTGCGCGGCACGTTGCAGGTCTGGACGGCGCAAACAGCGCTGAGTTGGACGAACAGACCGCCTATCCGGTGATTTATCTTATGCAGGAATGGTATGATCATCAAAACAATATAGTCCAAAAGCGGGATATATCTTCAGGCAAGGGTGGGACGATGAGGGTGGGCGCTTATCCGTGTTTACTTAGCGAAGATTCCATAGCCTTCAGCGCGTACGGGAAGAGAGAGATTTCGGAAAGACATAGACATCGCTATGAGTTCAATACTAGTTTTAAACAAAGACTTGAAGAAAAGGGTTTGCGTGTGAGCGGCATGTCGCCTAATGGAGAATTGGTCGAGATTGTGGAAATCAGAGGCCACCCATGGTTTTTGGGGTGCCAGTTTCATCCTGAATTCAAGTCCCGGCCTATGGACCCACACCCGCTTTTTCGTGATTTTATTAAGGCTGCTCTGGCTTTCCGGCAAAAGATATGAATTACGCAATTCTAAAACCTATAAAACTTCTTCTGCTTGATGTGGATGGAGTGTTGACAAACGGACAAATTATTTATGACAGCAATGGCGGGGAACTAAAGTGCTTCAACGTGTGTGACGGCCTCGGCATTCGATTGCTTATGCGGGCAGGGATCGAAGTAGGGGTGATTACGGGACGTGTTTCAGATGTGGTCAGACACAGGTGCGCGAATCTGGGGATCACTATTATATACCAGGGGGTAAAGGATAAGCGTAAGGCGTTTAATGAAATTCTGGCTGAAGGAAGGTTTTGCAAGGAAGAGACCGCTTATATGGGGGATGATCTTATTGACATACCGTTGTTAGATAATGTGGGGGTTCCAATAGCAGTGGCTAATGCACACGAGCTTGTAAAACAAAGATCAGCGCTGACCACCTCCCGGCCAGGAGGCGATGGTGGAGTGCGCGATGTTTGCGAGTGGATATTGAAGGCCAAGGGGTTGTGGGAAGGAGCTATTGCCGAATTCATTAACAGCCCGCCTTTACTCTCTTGAAATGGCATGTTATAAATTAAGAAAATATGTCAAAGAGAAAAGTAATTGTCGGTGTTGTATGCTCGGCCATAGTAGTTGGAATGACGGTAGCGGTTTGGAAGATAGTTGGAGAGCGAGAGACATTGGATATGGTTATTCAGTCCCTTCCTTCCGCTAATATTGACGTTAGTGTAAAGAATGTCCACCATGAATCTGTAAAGAACGGGAGCAAGGAATGGGTAATGGACGCCAGCAAGGCCGAACATATAAAAGATGGAGATCAAGTATTGTTCTCTGAGATCAGGACAACGTTTTTTTTAAAAGACGGAAAAACTGTTTTGCTGACGGCTAAATCAGGGATATTACATAGAGAGACCCAGGATGTTGATATCAATAGGGATGTAAAGATTCAGGCTTATGGCTATCGGATATTATCAGAAAAGATATCATATTTACATGATAAACAAATGCTTATATCAAAAATACCTATATATATCGAGAGTAAAGATCTTAAGCTATCTGGCAATGACATGGAGTTTGATCTGCAATCAGAGCGGCTTAAGGTGAGCGGGGATGTGCGCGCTGAGGTGACTGGAAAGTATCTGGGGCTATTGCATGATTAGCAAAGGATTTGTTTTACTATTGATTGGGGTTGTTGAAGTTGCATTTTTATCATTATGTGCAAACGCGGAATCTGTTACACGCAAGGGCTTGACTCAAGATTCGGTGATACATATTTCTTCTGATAAAATGGAAGCCGACAACAAAGAAAAATGGGTCGAATTTTCAGGCAATGTCGTTGCAACCCAGGAAACGACCCGCATAGAAGCGAGGCGTATGCGACTTTTCTATGTGGATAAAAAGCAAAAAGAATCTGATTCTATTGATAAGATTATTGCAGAGGAAAACGTTAAGATAACTATTGAAGGGAAGATCGCTTCTGCTGACCATGCGGAGTATACCACAGCCGGTCATATGCTTGTCCTTATTGGCAATGCAAAGGCATGGTCAGGAGAAAATATTGTTACAGGGAACAAGATAACATTGTATCTGAACGAAGACCGGAGCCTGGTCGAGGGAGGCGCAACTCAGCAGGTGGAGGCTATACTACATCCAAATAAAGACAATGGCGGCGGGTTGCTTAAATAAATGCACAGGTTGTTTGTCAAAGATGTAAGTAAGGTTTATAATAGAAACAGATATGTGGTCGATGGCGTCAGCTTGATGGTTGAGAGCGGCCAAATCGTTGGGCTTCTTGGACCGAACGGCGCAGGCAAAACAACTACTTTTTATATGATAGTGGGATTTGTAAGGCCTGATAAAGGGAATATCGTTTTAAACGACAAAGATATTACGGAATTGCCTATGTACCAAAGGGCAAGGATAGGTATAAGCTACCTTGCGCAAGAATCCTCTGTTTTTCGAAAATTGACTGTGCGGGATAATATTTCCGCCATTCTTGAAACATTAAATATATCAAAAGCAGAGAGAGAGGCGCGGCTTAGCGGACTTTTAACCGAGCTGAAGATAGATCACTTGGCCTGCCAAAGGGCTGATACGCTTTCAGGCGGTGAACGGAGACGGCTCGAAATCACGCGGGCGCTTGCATTGTCTCCGAGTTTTATGCTGATGGACGAACCGTTTGCCGGAGTCGATCCTTTGGCTGTGGCCGAGGTACAGAATATTATAAGGGGACTTAAGTCAAAGGGGATAGGTATTTTGATATCAGACCATAATGTTCGTGAAACGCTCGGCATTTGTGATACAGCATATATAATGAACAATGGAAAAGTTATTGAATCCGGCGCTCCTTCCATAGTGGCGCAGAGCAGCGTTGTCAGGAAGACATACCTTGGAGAGGAGTTTAGGCTTAACTAATGGCAGTACAACTTAGCCAACACTTAAAGCTGACACAGCAGCTTATAATGACCCCGCAATTGCAACAGGCCATCAAGTTGTTGCAACTTTCCAGGCTTGAGTTGCTGGATGCCATAAACCAGGAATTGCAACAGAATCCTGTGCTTGAAGTTTTTCAGGATGAATTGCCTCAGGAAGGACAATCGCAGGGGTATGAGGGAGAGAATGAAGAAAACACAGGGAAGCCTGTTGTTAGCGAAGATTCGCTTAAATCAGTGAAGGTTGAGGAAAGGACCAGAGAGGATTTTGATTGGAGCAATTACATGGAGGAATTCAACCCTCCAGGCTCTTCGTATTCTGGGGAAGAATGTGATCAGGACGCGCCTAAATATGACAATGTTCTCTCCAGAACTGAGTCCTTGACCGAACATATTCAGTGGCAATTGCTTCTTGTGAAGTTCAGCGAGGCTGAAGAAAATATCGGGATGCTTATTGCAGGCAATTTGAATTCCGACGGTTATCTTCAGATAACCATTGAGGAGATCGCCGCTTCAGAGAACGTCTCTGCTGAGTTTGTGCAGTCTGTTCTGGATAAGATGCAGAACTTTGATCCATCGGGTGTTTGTGCCAGAGATTTGCAGGAGTGTCTGCTTATCCAAGCGCGACAGATTGGGATTAAGGATCCTGTATTCTTCTCGATTATTGAGAACCACCTGAAAAATCTTGAGAATAAAAACTACAAGGCGATTGCAAAGGCGTTGAACATTCCGCTGGAGGATGTTGAGGCAGCCGTGGATGTAATCACGCGGTTTGAGCCAAAGCCTGGGCGAATATTTAACAACGAAGATCCGGTCTACATAAGTCCTGATATCTATGTGTACAAGGTGGGTATCGAATATGTTATCTTACTTAATGACGATGGACTACCTAAATTGCGTGTCAACTCCTATTACAAACATACGATTTCGAACAAGGATGGAGGGGTTACTGATACCACCCGTGATTACATACAAAACAAGCTCAAATCAGCTATATGGCTGATACGCAGCATTCATCAGCGCCAGCGTACTATTTATAAAGTGACAGAGAGTATTGTGCGTCGGCAGAAAGAGTTTTTGGAAAGAGGAATTAACTATCTTAAACCCATGATTTTGCGTGATGTGGCTGATGATATCGGTATGCATGAGTCTACTGTCAGCCGCGTTACCACTAATAAGTACGTACATACTCCTCAAGGCATATTTGAATTGAAATTTTTTTTTAGCAACGCAATAAAGCAGATGTCCGGAGGGGGGGATGGGGTTGCTTCAGCCAGCGTAAAGGACAAGATACGGCTGCTCATTCTTGCTGAAAATACTTTAAAACCTTATAGTGACAAAAAAATAGTAGCCATGCTTAAAGATGACAATATTGATATTGCGCGCAGGACTGTTGCAAAATACAGGGAAGTATTAGGTGTCCTCCCATCCAGTAAACGGAAGCGGGGGAAAGGAAAGTAGGAGGTGGAGATGCAGGTTTCTGTTACATTTAAAAAGATAGATCCTTCTGATGCTTTAAAGAGCTATGTGGGAGAAAAACTTAACCGGCTTGAGAAATATTTGGACAATCCGGCTGAGGCGAGTGTGATGCTCTCTGTGGAGAAGTTTCGCCATATAGCGGAGGTAGTGGTTGTCGGCGACGGATTAAAAGTAAAGGGAACTGAAGAGACCGACAATATGTATTCTGCAATCGATATGGTGCTTGATAAACTTGAAAAACAAATCAAGAAGAATAAAGATCGTTTTAAAAAGAGGCGAACCGCTGCACGGTCAGAATCAGAAAAGGATAAGTTAAAGAAAATAGACGAGGCAAGCACACCTGAAGGAAGAGATAGAAAAGTGATAAGGGTAGAGCAGGTCGAGCTTAAGCCTATGGATATTGAAGAGGCGGTTATGCAGATAGAGCTTACCAAGAAGAAGTTTCTTGTATTCAGGGATACCAAGACAGAAAAGGTGAATGTGCTATATCATAGAGATGATGATAACTATGGTCTTATAGAAGAGACCGTGTAAACAGTCCTATACATAGCGTCATAAGTCAGATCGCGGCGTTGCTCCTTGATTCGTCGCTGCAACGTACAGGAAGTACGTCTCGCTCCTCATCTGCGTCGCGCCTTGCGCTATAACTTATGACGCTATATATATTAACCTTCAGACTAAAGAATTGTATCATGCGATTGCTGGAAGCATTAACCAAAGAATGTATATTGCCTGATATCGTATGCGGGAACAAGCAGGAGGTGCTGGAGGCGTTGGCTAGTCCTCTTGCTGGTTTGTGCGGGGTGTCCTGCAGTGAGCTGGTACAGGTCATAATGGAACGGGAGAGGCTTGGCAGCACAGGCATAGGGAATGGACTTGCAATTCCACACGGCAAACTCAAAAAAATCGGCAGTTTGATACTCGGTTTTGGAAGAAGTCTGAAGGGTGTTGATTTCGATGCGCTGGACGGCAAACCAACGCATATTTTTTTTGTATTGATAGCTCCGGAAAATGCGCCTGGCGATCATCTGAAGATGTTGGCCAGGATATCCAGGTTTTTAAAAGATGAATCATTCAGAAAACGGCTTATGGGCGCTGTGTCTCAGGATGAGATATATGGCGTGATTGAGTCACAGGACAGTGAATTTTGACGGATTCGTAAAAAGTCCATCTGCGGCGTTGCGCTTCGTTGTGGAAGGAACTCACCGTACAGGAAGTACGCCTCGTCCTTCCTTAACTCGCACGCCTTGCATCTGGAGCTTTTTACGAATCCGTCAGTTATTGGGAGATCATTAATTTTGAAGGTAGTCATAGTCACAGGGCTTTCAGGGTCAGGTAAGAGCACTGCTATTAAGGCGTTGGAAGATATCGGATATTTTTGTATTGACAACTTGCCGGTGGCGCTGCTTCCAAAGTTTTTGGAATTGAGGAATGAAGTTGGCGGAGAGGTGCATAAGATCGCCTGTGGCATGGACCTCAGGGAAGGCGGGTTTTTATCCCACCACAAGGAGATACTGCAAGGACTTCAATCACAAGGGCACGAGTTCGAAATTATTTTTCTGGAATCATCTGACGATATACTGCTTAGGCGCTATAGTCAGACTCGGCGGCAACATCCGCTTGCCGCGAGCGGAGATTTAGGCGTGGCTGACGGTATCCGCAAAGAAAGGGATGCCCTGAAACAACTCAAAAAAAATTCCAATAAGGTTATCGATACTTCTGCGCTGAATGTGCATGAGTTGAGAGATGTAATTATTGGGCATATCTCCCGCTTTACAATGAGCGGGAGGATGCGTGTGCAAGTCCTTTCGTTTGGATATAAGTACGGCGTTCCTGCTGATATAGACTTGGCTTTTGACGTGCGGTTTCTTCCAAATCCGTATTTCGTGGAGGGCTTGCGCGAACTTAATGGAAAGGCGCCAGAGGTAAAGGATTATGTGCTTCAATGGGAGGCAACCGATGGTTTTTTGGAACGTTTGTATGGGCTGCTCGATTATTTGCTCCCGTTTTATCTTAAAGAGGGTAAATCTTATTTGATTATTGCGTTTGGATGCACAGGTGGAAAGCACCGTTCTGTTGCTGTCAGTTGCGAGGTTTATGAACATATAAAACAGTGGCCTCTGGCTTTTGACGTGTCGCTTAGGCATCGTGATTTAAATTTGGAATAAAACATAAATGGATTCGTAAATATATGGACCACTGACGATAGACCGGAGACCACGGTTTATGGTCCGTTGTCAGTGGTCTATACATTACGAATCCATCAAGGGGGGTCGTAGTGATAGGCATAGTAATCGCCACCCACGCCCAGTTGGGCAAGTCATTGATGGAAACGGCTGAGTTTGTGTTGGGTGAGATATTGGAAGAGGTTGAGTTCGTGTCGATTGATCTTAAAGAGGATGCGGACATGCTTCGAGACAAGATCGCAGCCGGCATAAAAAAAGTGAATCGCGGTCAAGGGGTCTTGATATTGACCGATATGTTTGGAGGAACCCCGTCCAATCTTAGCCTCTCTTTTTTACAGGAAGAAAAAGTTGAGGTTATTACCGGGGTAAACCTTCCCATGCTGGTTCGTTCCATTAACAGGAGGAGTGGAAAGACCTTGCGGGAGCTTTCCAATGAAGTATACAATTATGGGCAGAAGAGTATTTCGCTTGCCAGCAGCATACTCAAAGGAAACAAACGAGCAGGGGGAGCTGGCCCTGATGATTCCCTGGCTTTGCAAGAGAGCAGAAAGGAGTAGCTATGAGTGTACGAGTAGGAATAAACGGTTTTGGACGTATTGGAAGACTGGTCTTCAGGGCCGCAATGAGCAAGAAAGAAAAAGGTGTGGACATTGTAGCTATCAATGACCTGACAGATGCCCATACAATGGCGCATTTGCTCAAGTATGATTCTGTTCATGGCGTGCTTGACGCCAAGGTTGGGTCAACCGAAAAAGAGATCATAGTTGATGGAAAGTCGATTGCCCTTACAGCGATAAAAGACCCTGCCCAGCTTAAGTGGAAAGAATCTGGCGTGGATATTGTCATGGAGTGCACAGGTCTTTTCAGGGATAAGGCAAACGTTTCTAAGCACATTGAATCTGGCGCAAAAAAGGTGATCATATCAGCCCCTGCCAAGGACCCTGACGCGACTATCGTAATGGGCGTTAATGAGTTAAGTTATGATCCCAAAAAACATCATATCGTATCAAACGCCTCATGCACTACAAACTGTCTTGCGCCTGTAGCAAAGGTTCTTTTGGATAATTTCGGCATTCGTCGTGGTTTGATGACTACGATACATGCGTATACAGGAGATCAGAGGCTTCTGGACTTTCCGCACAAAGACCTTCGCAGGGCCAGGTCAGCCGCTCTCTCAATGATTCCTACCACTACCGGAGCTGCAAAGGCGGTTGGGTTAGTGCTTCCTGAACTCCAAGGGAAGATGAACGGTCTTGCAATTAGGGTCCCCACCCCTAATGTCTCTGTAGTTGATCTTGTTGCAGAGGTGGACAAGGGAGGCCTTACAGCCGCAGATGTGAACAACGCATTGAAAAAGGCGTCCGAAGGCGGATTAAAGGGTATTATGGCATTTTGCGAAGAGCCTCTGGTGTCTATAGATTTTAACGGTTCCGCCTATTCTTCCATTGTGGATTCCGGCACAACGTATGTAATCGATACTATGGTAAAAGTGCTTTCATGGTATGACAATGAGTGTGGATACTCTAACCGCATGGTGGATCTTGCCGCATATATGGCGCAAAGTCCTATGTAATCTATTTTGAAGGCTGAAGACTATTAGACTGAAGGCATTTAGGGATAAATCCTTATGGACTTCAGTCTTCAGCCTAATAGCCTTTTAATCTTGATAGGAGGGTAACGTGAGCAATCGCAGGGCATTTATAGCAGGCAACTGGAAGATGTATAAGACGGGCGGGGAGGCGTTGGCCTTTATTGATGAGCTGAATAAGTTGATAAAGGATGTTGTTGATACTGACGTGGTAGTCGCGCCTCCGCTTACTGCTTTGGCATTGGTTGCGGATCGGATCAAGGGGACAAGTATACAGCTCGCAGCACAGAACGTCCATTGGGAAAGCGAAGGGGCATATACCGGCGAGGTCTCTCCTGATATGCTGGTCAGCGCCGGATGCTATTATGTGCTTATTGGACATTCTGAGCGTAGGCAGTATTTTGGGGAGACAGACGCTACGGTTAATAAAAAGATCAAGGCGGCCCTGGCTCATCGGCTGAGTCCTGTTTTTTGCATAGGCGAGACTTTGGCGGAACGGGAGGCTGGCAACACATTCTCTGTGCTTAGTCGGCAGATAAAGGACGGGCTGTCAGGAATTTCTCCAGCAGATATAAAGCAGATTATTGTTGCATATGAGCCGGTATGGGCTATCGGCACAGGGAAGACGGCGTCTAACGAACAAGCGCAAGACGCCCACGCTTTTATCAGGGGAGAGCTGGCGGAATGTTGTGGAAAAGATATTGCAAACACAGGCCGGATACTGTATGGTGGAAGCGTGAAACCGTCAAACATAGGCGGGCTTATGGTGCTTCCTGATGTGGACGGAGCGCTTGTAGGTGGAGCGAGTCTGGTAGCTTCCACGTTCGCCGAAATAGTTCGTTGTGCAAAAGTCTGAGAAGGTTAAAAATTATGTTTACAGTTATAGTTATATCCCATGTTATAGTGTCTATCGCATTAATCCTGATTGTGCTTCTTCAGGCAGGTAAAGGGGCGGATATGGGAGCTGCCTTTGGGGGAGGCGCAAGTCAAACCCTATTTGGCACGGGAGGCGCTAATACGTTTTTGGCCAAGCTGACTACAGTGGCTGCCATTATATTCATGATTACATCGTTTAGCTTGTCATATATCGCAGGCCACAGGGGTTCTCGTTCTATTATGGATGAGGTGAAGGTAGAGGATAGTGCGCCTGTTGAGCAAGCACAAAAAGAAGGGACTAAGCCAAGTTCTCCCGCACCTGCTGAACCTGTTGCCGGTCAGTCTTCTGAAAAGAAATAGCCTTTTCAAAGGTGTATAGACTGAAGACACTACTTTTCCTAAAAAACCTTCAGTCTTCAGTCTATACACCTGATATGTGGCATTGTGTGCCGAAGTGGTGGAATTTGGTAGACACGCTGTCTTGAGGGGGCAGTGGGCTTTGCCTGTGCGGGTTCAAATCCCGCCTTCGGCACCAGCATAATTACTTATAGTATAGCGGTGACACCCTCGATCTTGGGCATATCTATCCAACTCATGGATAAAAATTCCAGGGCGCTACGTGTTTGCGCCACGAATATCTTTTCACGTTGAACGTCTTCAGCCTTCTTTTTTCATCAACTCCACTACGGTTATGCCCCTTTACTCCTGATACGGCAGGGGGGGGGCATGGTCTAAAGATTCGGACGCTTCTATAGTTTTCTAAGCAAGCGTCAAGGCAATTCTGTGTGACGTCGTTGTGCTCGGCAGAGTTATATCGAATATTCAGCCATCAAGATTAGTAATTGACAGTAACGCCACTTTTTTATAGAGATATATATTATGGCATTTGAACCCAGATTCCCAAAAGATGAAGAAGAGCTTGAAGACCTTTCTGGAAACGAGGCCGAATATAGGGCTTTAGACAGGATAAGCTCTCGAGTAACGTTTCAGGCTATTGTGTTTCCGATACTTATTGCGGTGAGCACGGTTGTGGTTTACCTGCTTTTGTCAGGTAAAATGGGTGAACAACTTACCGCGCCGTCACAAGGGTTGGCAAAGGCTTCAAAAGATATTGAGGAACTGAGTAAAACTTTTTCAGACCGGACTGGGGAGACGGAGAAATCGTTAAAAGAGAGTATCTCAGCGGTCAACAAAAAGATGGAATCTATCAGGAAGGATATGGAAGGCCAGGCGAACAGCCTGAAAGAACTAAAAAAGACGCGCATAGACAAGGAAGAGGTTAATGCCCTTGTGCAAAAAGAACTGGAAAAAATGGTTCAATCATTGAACTTGACCAAGGATGATCTCAAGAAAGAAACAAGCCGTATAGCCCAGGCTATAGAAAAGATCGGAAACGATTTAAAGACACAACAAGGTACGATCAAGGAGTTGGTCGGGACTAAAAACGATCAACAGAAGAAAACCGCAAAGATAGAAGACCTGGAAAAAGTGGTGAATAAGCTTTCTTCAAGCATTGAAGGTATTAAAAAGGCTACTGAAAAGATAAAAGATATAGAAAAATTGAGCGCTAAGATCGAGCTTATGGAACTTCAGATACGACTTTTTAAGAACCAGGAAGAGGGCGCTAAAAAAGCCTCGCCACATCCTCCCAAAAAGGAGACTAAACCTTCAATATCTTCTGACCCTTCGCAGGACAAGTGGATTATTGAGGAAGAGCTTCGCGCGCCTTAGCATGCATAGATAGTAGGATCAGGGATTCCAGCCTCGCTAAAGCCTTTTTTTCGCAGATAGCAACTGTCACACCTTCCGCAGTGCCTCCCTTGCGGGTCAGGGTCATAACAACTCCATGTCAGGCTATAGTCCACGCCCAGCAAGCTTCCTTTCTTAATGGTTTCAGCCTTGCTTAGCTTTATGAGCGGGGCATGCACCTTGATGATTATTTCCCCTTCCACGGTCGCTTTTGTTGCGAGATTCGCCATTGTCTCAAACGCAATTATATACTCAGGCCGACAGTCAGGATATCCTGAATAGTCGATCGCGGTTACGCCAATGAATATAGCAGTCGCCTTGAGCGTCTCTGCCCAAGCAAGCGCGTAAGATAAAAATATGGTGTTTCTTGCAGGCACATAGGTAATTGGGATAGATGCCTTAATCTTTTTTTCTGTTCTGTCTTTGGGCACAGCAATGGAAGACGTGAGCGCTGAACCGCCTATTGCTCCAAGATCTATATCAAGTATGAGGTGTCCCTCTGGTTTCAACTGATCTACAACTCTGTGCGCGCTATCTAACTCTAAGATATGGCGCTGGCCGTATCGGAAGGTGAGCGCGTAGGTTTTAAACCCGTCCTGCTGGGCTGATGCAAGCGCTGTGGCTGAATCAATCCCGCCGCTTACAAGACAGACCGCTTTTTTCATGATCTGTCTCCCTTTTTGATACGAGCCATTTCCCTGTCTTCCTCCCGCTTGCGTATAGTCTCCCGCTTGTCGTACTTTTTTTTGCCTTTGGCTACTGCAATCTCCACCTTTGCCTTTCCATTCTTAAAATAAAGTCTTATAGGGATCAGTGTGCAACCACGCTCCTGCACCTTTCCTGTGAGACGCTTGATCTCTTGATTGTGCAGCAGCAGTTTTCTGTCGCGCAGCGGGTCGTGATTGCCGTAATATGCGTGTGTATACGGACTTATGTGTACGTTACAAATATAGACTTGGCCCTGTCTTATTTTTGCATAGCCGTCCTTCAGGTTCGCTTTGCCGTTTCTTAACGCCTTCACCTCAGTGCCTACAAGCACGATTCCGGCCTCCATCGTTTCTGAGATATGGTAGTCGTGAGCAGCTTTTCTGTTCTGGCATATGATCTTTACAGCAGCTTTTGCTTTTTCAATCATTGGTAAACCTGTCAATGGACGACTGACCACGGTTTGTGGTCAGTCGTCAGTCGTCTGTGGTCTATCTATCATCCGCTCTGCTAACCTTACTACATCTTTGGTGGTTTTTTGCTTAAGCGCCTCCTCAAGCAGTGGTTTGCAATCTTTCATCGATAGAGAACGAATTATTTTTTTTACATGCGGTATCATCATGGGATTCATGCTTAGCTCATCTAAGCCCAGCCCGACCAGGATAGGAACATGCGATTCAATAGCGGTCATTTCCCCGCACATTCCAACCTCTATTCCAGCGGCATGACCTGCGTCTACAACATGTTTAACCATCCTGAGTATCGCGGGGTGAAGCGGTTGATATAGATTCGCCACCTGTTCGTTTCCTCGGTCTATGGCAAGCGAAAACTGGATCAAGTCGTTTGTTCCGATACTGAAGAAATCAACCTCCTGGGCCAGCACGTCGGCCAGCATAACGGCTGATGGTACCTCGATCATAATACCGATTTTTATATCTTGTTTGAACGGAATACCTTCTTTGTCAAGGGATTCGCATACGTTTGACAAGATATCCTTTGCCCCTATCAGCTCTTCCATAGAGGATATCATCGGAAACATTATGCGGACATTCCCTTGGGTCGCGGCCCTTAGTATTGCCCTCAACTGAGTTTTGAATATATCTGGTTCTTTGAGGCAGAATCTGATGGCTCTAAGACCAAGCGCTGGATTTGCCTCGTACCCCCAGTCAATACTTTTTGCAAACTTGTCCCCGCCGATGTCAAGGGTTCTGATAGTGAGTTGCCGTGTATTGAGTATTTCCGCAACCTCTCTGTAGTTTTCATAGAGTTCTTCTTCTGTTGGCAAGGCTTTTTTGTTAAGATATAGATATTCAGTTCGAAAGAGTCCGATCCCGTCTCCTCCGTGGTTGAGCACGGCCACAACCTCCTCGAGCATTTCAATGTTAGCCATTACTTTTAATCTGACTTTGTCTATAGTCTCCGCGGGTAAATGGCTGCTTCTTGCAAGTATTTTAGCATATGCTTCAAGCCGTTCTTGTTCCTGATAATATTTTGCGAGAGAGTCGTCGTCTGGGTTTATGATTACAACTCCATTAGCGCCGTCTATTACAAGGAGGTCTCCTGTAGAGATCTTACGAGTGCTTCCGGTCAGGCCGAGCACTGCGGGTATTTCATAAGAACGCGCTATAATGGCGGTGTGAGAGGTTATACCCCCCATCTCCGTGATAAAACCTTGCACCTTGTCGAGCTGAATCTGTGTTGTCTCAGCAGGGGAGAGATCATGAGCCACGAGTATTACGCGCTTATTGATTTCCGACAGGCGCTGTGTTGTCTGGCCAGAGAGGTTGCGCAGTATGCTATACGATACATGGATTATATCGTTTATCCGCTCCCTCAGATACGGGTCAGACATCCTTGAGAATACCTCCTTTACCCGATCTACTGATTTGCTGAGCGCCCATTCTGAGTTGATGAGTTCTTTTTTGATGATATCCAGGGTGTTCTGGTAGATCATCTTGTCTTTCATGATAAGCAGGTGAGAATCCAGGATGTATGCGCTTTCCCTGTATTCCTTGGGAAGATCGTCCATGACCTTGTTTATTTCTTTTTTTGCATTGGCGACCGCGTCCTGGAAGCGTTTTGTCTCTGATCGGACATGCTCTTTAGATATATGATACCTCTGCACAACATCCATATTGCCACGCTCGACCAGATATGCCTTTCCGATTGCAATCCCGGGAGATCCGCCTATTCCTTTAAGCATTATATTAGCTGATTGGGTCTCAGACATTTTTATCTTTCTTCTCCGAATTTTTCTTTTACAAGCTGTTCAATGGATTCAAGGATTTGAATATCTTTTTCATTGTTTACCCGAATGATTATTCTACTCCCTTCCAGGCATTGGAGTGCAATGATGTCCAGAATAGAGGCCGCATCGGCGATATTGTTGTTATGTTCAATAGTGACAACGCCGCTGGCGGTTTGTGCTATTCTGGCCACCTGAGCAGCGGCTCTAGTGTGTAATCCCAGTGAGTTTATTATGGTAAGTTGCCTGGTGAGCATTGATTAATGATCCGATCTTTTCCTGGAGCTAGAGTATCATCTCCTTCTATGATCAAGGTCAGATTATGACGTTGTTCGATATCGTACAGATCCTTACGTTTCTTGTTAAGCAGATAACCGGCCACATCAGGTGGCACCCTTCCTTGTATGGTCCTCTCCCCTCCCTTGGTTGCAAGCGAGCGCAGTTTCCTTAGAAACGTTAGGGCTAGCGTCTCAACTGAAGGGATCATCCCTTTGCCTTGACAATGCTGGCATTTGACAAATGTACTGTATTCAAGAGATGGACTCAGTCTCTGTCTTGACATCTCAAGCATACCGAACTTGCTGATAGATCCTATGCTGATTTTTGCCTTGTCTTCCTTAAAAGCAGCCTTAAGCCTTTTTTCAACTCCGCTTTGATGTCGCCTATCTCTCATGTCTATGAAATCAATCACGATCAGGCCGCCGAGATCTCTTAGTTTGAGTTGCCTTGCTATTTCGTCCGCTGCTTCACAGTTGGTTTTGTACGCTGTTGATTCCAGAGATTCTTCAGATTTAGTTTTGCCTGAGTTAACGTCGATCGCTACCATTGCCTCGGTCTGGTCAAGGACAATAGACCCGCCTGATTTCAGGGTGACAGCGCGCGCAAATATGCTGGCGATCTGGTCTTCGATTTTATATTTTGTGAATATGGGAGTCGGGTCATTATATTGTTTTACAAGCTTTGACTGCCGTGGTTCAATGATTTTCATGAAGTCATTGACTTCCTGAAAGACTGATTCATTATCAGCGATTATCTCTTTTACGCTATTTGTAAAACGGTCCCGAAGGAGTCTGATCGCGATATGGCGTTCCTTATAGAGCAAAGATGGCGCAGGCTGGGATATACTGAGTTTGTTTATTGTTTTCCAGAGCCGAAGCAGATACTGAAGGTCTTTTGCGTAAGAGGTTTTGTTTTCCTCTTTTCCAGCGGTTCGGGCGATGATACCAAACCCTTCAGGAATTTTCAGCGATTCAATTAATTCCTTGAGACGGTGGCGTTCCTCTTGATCTTCAATCTTGCGGGATATCCCCCTGGTGGTGTCGCCTGGCATCAATACCAGGTATCGGCCTGGAAGTGAGATAAATGTTGTGAGCATGGCGCCTTTGTTCGATGCCTCATCCTTTGTGACCTGAACTACAAGCTCCTGGCCTGGCTTTATTGCAGTTTGAATAGCCGGACGCTGGTGAGAATCGCTGAGAATATTGTCTTGGTAATAGTCGCTGTGAATCTCCTGCCACTGTAAAAAACCGTGCCTATTCCCGCCGTAATTGATAAAAGAAGCCTGCAAAGACTGTTCTACGTTTACCACAATCCCTTTATAGATGTTTCCCCGTGTAACCTCGCGCGCGATGGTTTCGATAGAAAAGTCTTCTAAATGACCGTTGTTTACGGTTGCAATTCTACACTCCTCGGGATCGACCGCATTGATAAGTATTTTATGTGTCATAAGAGTTCCTCAAATGCTTTTTGATGTTATGACTTGCACATGAAGTGCAGGCGGGGCAGGCAAGCACATCAAGATCAATCATTAGCTCAAGTTACGATACACTGGGGAAAAATGCAACGCAAAATCAAAAAAAGAACTTCTTGTTATACGAAGGTATCGTTTCCCCATTCTGTTTTGATACTGCTTGACGGCATCCAAGGTCTTGAAAACTAAACTACCATCGACTTCAAGTCGGTGGTAGTTTAGTCAAGGAAAACGCCATTGAGAAATTACCACAAAAAAACGCATGTATAACGTTTAAGCTTACCGTGCCGGCCAAAGAATTTTTTTCTGATATTCAGCAGAAACTTCAAACCGTTGCATTGTGCGCACCATGGAGTTCCATTATCCTCAAGCCTAAGATCCGGCTCATCGAACGTGATAAAAGTGATTGTACTGTCGAAATAACCGTGTATCTGGTCGATCAAGTCTATGCGCCTGAATTGGAAGCGTATGTAAAACGGCATGTGAATCTTTAGAAGTTAGGCTTATAAGGGGAGGCTTACGTAAGACTTCAATGTGCAAGCAGGTTCCGCAAGGGATTAGGATATGAAAGATACTGGGGGAAACAGATTGCGCTTTTTTAGGAGTCTGCCGGAGTTTACGGGGGAATCCAAATTGAAACTGAGGCGGATAACTTGCCGGAATTTTTATATAAACCCTCAGATAGAAATATTTTTATCAGCACAAGACATTTATTGGCATCGCAGTTGCTTAATAATGCATTATAAAAAATAGGAAAAGGCCTATGTGGCAACCCTAAAACAAGTAAGGAGGTTTAGCATATGAAGAAGTTTTTGCTTTACACAGCCATTATTTGCATTTGTAGTATTGTGGCGCCTGCCTACAGCCTTGCGTATCTGAATGGTTATCCGGCTGTTCCATATTATTCATACTCTACATCAACTCAGACCTGGCCGTGGGGGGCATCTGTGGGTATTTACTCATCCACTTCAGGCTTTGCGCTTGGCTATCAGGATCCGATAACCAAGCAATCATTAAATATTGCTTATGGGATTGGTCAAATACCAAACATTGCGCCTGGGTTATTTGTCACCCCTGGCCAGATGACGACAACGTATGAGACCTATACGCCATTTTCTATGACAAAACTCGCTATAGAACAGAATAACTTTTTCACAAGGCTATGGCAACCAGTGTATGGCATCGCCTTGCAATCTGCATCTTATGGACTGCCACCGGCGGTTTCAATACAACCGGCCATACAGACGCTTCCCTATCCTGCCAGGCGGATGCTTGATGATCCTCTTTACCAAGTTTGTAATATGATGGCATCAGGAACATTTATACCATACGATCCTGCCTCCGTGGTTTCATATGCGTTTGCCGAGTCAATCAGATATAATTATGGATTTTGATACATCGATGTTACAATACTTCCCCTGTGTTTGATGATCGGCTTAAATATCAACTTCGCTGTTTTCTCAAATTCCTCGTCCAGAGGATCAATGTGGCGAAAGCATAGATCATAATAAGGGTCATCCGCCTCTGCTATTCCATAATCATTGTTCCAGGTTGAGCTTCTTACAGATTCAACGGCATAGCCTGGGGTCTTTTTCTTATTGACAATGTCAACGTATTTGAATGACGACTCCGGGAAAAAATGAAGCGGCGCTGAAAGCCCTTTCCAATAGAGTGAGAGAAGGTCTTTGAGAATGTCTGTGGCGTCTTCTGTCAGCGAATAGTTTAATGCTGTCCACTTGAGTTTTTTATTATGCTCTTCCAGTCCTATGATTATACTTGTCCTTGGATATCCTTCGGGTTTCAGGATATTTATGACCAGGTGGTTAAGCCATGCGTTAAGATAATCCTTTGCCTTAATTCGTGCGTAACGATGCCGCACAAGGTTGCGGAAATAGATACCTGATATTTTTCCGGTCAGCCTGAAACCTGATATTTCAAGGTCTATTTCGAGCGGTTTGAGCTGGGTATCGTCAATAAATGGTCTGGTGTTTTCTACAAAGACTTTTGTGTCTTGAGTTAGTTTTTCGTAAATGACACTCCCTACGTTTCCATGAGGCAGCCTTCCGGCAGCCTGCGCCATAGAAAACAGGGAATCTGCGTCTCCTCCCGCAAGTATTTTTTTTACAAGTTCTTCTGCCAGAAGGTATTGTTCAAGTCCGCCCAGGGTAAACGGTTCGCGGTCTTCGATGGGCGGCTCGTCTTTGTTTAGAAATATTCCAAGGCGTTTTGCAAGGAGGAACCTGGCAGGGTTAGCTAAAAATATGGATAAGTCTTCAAGTCTGATATTTTTCCATTCCTCGCCTGGTTCAGGAAGATTTTTATTGATAAAAGCGAATGGCATGGCGCGATCCATTTTGACCATACCCTTAGCCAGCTCGCAGTATTTATTTGAATAGGAGAAAAGTTTTTTATCTTTTTTGAAATAGGCTGGGCTGAATCCGTGCAGTCTGTGATTGACCGTTATATACATAGCGTCCTGGTGTTCGCCTTCACCAAAACAAAAGCATTGTTCTATATAGTCTATGAGTTCGTTCACCAGCACTGATGGAGGTACTTGCGAATTATCCCTGATGTCCTGGCCGATATAACTGATATAAAAAATATCACGTGCGGACATAATGGTTTCAAGAAAGAGATACCTGTCGTCATTACGCCGGGATCTATCTCCGCGCCTGGGATGTCTTGCTATAAGATCAAACCCCAGCCTTGTTTGCTGCCTGGGGTATGCGTTATTGTTCATTCCAAGGAGACATATAACCTTTGAGGGAATGCTTCGCATAGGGAGCATGGCGCAGAAGGTGACCCCTCCGGTCATGAATCCGGCTCCGGTCATATCCCTTGCCAGTCTCTTTTTTAAGAAATGCAGGATCACAGTGAAATCAACAGGCTTATCCAGTCCGGTTTTTTTCTCTATGGATTCCAGTTTTTGAATCGATTCCTTTATCGCCTGGATTTGAAGCTCTGAATCGTCTTCGGATAATAGAAAGGTTTCAACAAGCCCTGTGAGCTTTTTTCCCCATTCTGACAAAGAGCGCGGCAATGACATTGATGCGCTCTGCTCAAAAAGGGATTCCGCAAACGATACAAACTTGCCGAGCAGGATGGCGTCGTATCCTTCAATGTCGTCATAGGGAAGGATGCCGCAAAACATACGCTCGTTTTGTCCTGGCATGGCATAGCCAAGAAGGAGCCGGTCGAGGCCTGCGCGCCAGGTGTTTTCCCTGAAAGGCGGAAGTCCGCATTCAGCCCTGGCGTTTTCGTCTGCGCCCCAGCATATCTTTGTTGCCTTAACCCACTTGTATATTGATTCTATATCTGATTCGGAGAGGCCGTATTTCTTGCGTATAGGCTCACGCTCAAGGCAGGCAAGCGTTTCTGATGCATAGAGCCTGCTCCCGTCCAGTTCAAGGATCGCCAGGAATGAGTCTATGACATTGCTCCTGCGCCTCATCCCCCTGTCAGCGATATTGTAAGGTATTTTCTTTAGGTCGTCATCCCCCTGTGCGTCAAAAACCGCCTGTATACAGGGCGCGTATATTTCGATATCAGGGGCCATTACAAGGATATCTTTAGGGAGTAGTTGAGGATCGTCTTCAAACATTGAAAGTATCTGATCATAAAGAACCTCCATCTCACGCATAGGGCTATGGCAGGAATGTATCTGAATTGACCTGTCGTGTTCTGCGATTAAGGTTTTGAGGTCTGATTGTGTGTGAGGTCTGTCATTGAGGTTCAGGATATCAGACTGGATATATGAAAGCAGTGAATTGCACGGCGGTTCTTCAAATTGAGGCGCTTCTTCGCACTCAAACGCGAGGATAAGGTCAAAAAAGTCTCGTCCTGTCATTCCCATTGAAGCAAGGATTGGATTTCCTTGTTCAAGGTGCAAATCCTGATCCGATTGGGCTTGGGCGGTTGATCGTTTTCTGATCCGTTTTATTTCGCGCCTGGAAGGAATGTCTCCCCAGTATTCCTTGCAGGGATTCATTATAAAAAGGTTTACTTCTGAAAACTCTGATATGGCCGCTAATATCTCCAGATGAAAGAGAGGTAGGAATGAAACGCCAAAGACCGATACCCGTTCAGGAATCCCTTGGATAGAACCAAGGCTATTGATCCTTTCCCGAAGCATCTTGGCAAGCGCGGCGCGATGCCTTCCTTTTTGGTCTTTTGTCAATATCCTCCAAAGACCGGCCTGCCAGTGATCATCTTTTCCATGTTCCCAGCCCAGGATCATCTCTGGCCTAAAGATAAGGTATTGATCGAATGTGTCTGCTATTCGCTCGGAAAGCTGGATCAGTTTCAGTGGTGTTTGAAGACCGGTTAAATATGACCTGACCGGCTCAAACCCTGACTGAGACGCAAGCAGCGGCAGAAGATCGAATATCCGCCATTGAAGTGTTTGCGGATCGAACAAGGGGGCTAGCGGTATAGAAGAAAACGCCTTTTCAAAGACCTCCTCTATAAACGCATTTGGAAATGGAAACCTGATATTTGCTGCTATCCCGTGTCGCTTTGCGAGTTCCAGGGATACCCATCGTTCCATGCCTTTGCTCTGCACGACTATGATCTCTTTATCAAAAGGAGAGGGGAGGGGGGTGTTCAAGGTGTCGGCAAGTGCGTCTGCAAGGATTTCCAGC
>JAZDIE010000235.1:0-2704 GCA_043805295.1 Pseudomonadota bacterium | reverse complement strand
CCCATAAATGAGGATCTTTTTACTAAGTTAGAAAAAACTTTTCAAGCAGGGATAATTTTCTTAAAGGACCATCCACTCATTTATAAATTATATTTGAAGGTATTGTTTGAGTCAGAGATCCCATTCAGAAATGAAATATTATTATCATTACGTAAAAATAGTATTAATTACATCAAATCGCTTTTGGAAACCGCAAAAGAAAGGGGTGAAATCCGCAATGATATCGATATCGCAAAGGCAAGTTTTGTTGTGGATGCTATTATGGATAGATTCCTTCAGGCTCAGACGGTTTTACATCTTGATGCAGGGCTTGGTCTTTTCAAATGCAGTGAGGAAGATGTCAAAGTCTGGATTGAGGGCTTAGTGGGTATTATACGTCTTGGAATAGGAAGTATAGAAAAGGGGATAGACACATAATGAGTGCTTCTAAAGATACAATTATTGTTAATGCCAATGTTGAAATGACTACCAGATCTCTTGAGACCATAGTTGAAAATGCCAAACAAAAGGTTGGTCGTGATGAGAAGGGGGTTTATCGAGTTGATACTGCGGACAAGGTCAGTGAAATGATATCGCGTTTTCTTTTGGAAAAGGATTTTGAGGCTTATGTAATGAATTGTCAATAAAGAGTGTTTAATATTTTATTGCTCTCTTCAAGGCCTTCCTGACAATAATCTCCAAGAAAGTCTCGAATATTTTCCATAAAAGATATTGCATTTCCGTCCTGACCAGATAATAGGTATTTCTTCGCTTCATCCATAGCAGATAAAAAAGTATCTACAGCATCTTTAACATGTGTGTTTTTGCCTATAAGATTTGCATACGGGCCAAGATCCTGCGCAAACAGACGTGCCAGCAGATCGATTTTCAACCTGAAAACAGGGGTAGAAAACAAGACAGCATCAGAAGGCGCCATATTCAACTTCTGCAGAGTTCTGCCAAGACAGATTGTTAAAAGATGGGTTAGTCCTTGCACGACAGCCATATTTTTGTCGTGTGTAACTGCATCCATTTTTGTAACGACTGCTCCCCTTTTGGTAAATTCATCTTCAAGCCATTCAAGCCATTCAGTTCCTCTTCCATGGCATAGAATTATGTTTTGCCCCCTTATGGAATCAGTAAAAGGACCAAACAGAGGATGTGTCCCTGTTACCTGTGCTGATGTAAAAGAGAGCATGTTCTTTAGAATACTTTCTTTAAGGGAGCAGAAGTCCATAAGAAGCTGATTTTGACTCATTATAGGGCCGATTCTCTCGGAAATAGATATGGCTGCATCGAGAGGCACGCTTAAGATTACTACATCGCACTTTTTGGCAACATCTTCATATGTGATCTCTGTTTTCCTGCCGGAAATTAAAACATTGTGGCCGGCTTCAGAGAAAAAACGCATAAACCAGCGGCCCATTTCTCCTGTACCGCCAATTATGCCTATTTTTAATCTGTCCATGATATTGCTTTTTGTCTTAATAGATGATCTGCAAGAACCAGGCTTGCCATTGCCTCACATACAACATTTATGCGCGGTATTGCCGATATATCGTGACGTCCTTTAGTCGAAATTGTTCTTTGATTACCAAACCGGTCGATTGTATTTTGTTCGATTGCAATTGAAGGTATAGGTTTAACTGCCGCGCGTATTAGTATGTTATCGCCGTTAGATATTCCGGCAAGTATTCCTCCCGAATTGTTTGTTGTAAAACCTTCAGGAGTTATGGGATCATTGTTTTCAGAGCCCAGCTTTGCAGCAGACCCAAAACCGGAGCCGATCTCGACTCCCTTTACTGCACCTATACTCATTATTGCCTTTGCCAGATCAGCATCAAGTTTGTCGAATACCGGATCACCCAAACCCTTTGGAACACCTTCCGCCTTTATTTCTACAATGCCTCCTAATGAGTCGCCTTTCTTCTTTATACTTAAAACGCGTTTTTCCATTTTTTCAGCAGCATCCATATCCGGGCAGAAAAACATGTTTTTGTATATTACTTTTAGGTCGCGCTTTTCTGCCTTTATCCCGCCGAGTTCCACAGTGTAAGCATAAACTCTAACATTTTCCCTTTCCAGAAGATTCTTTGCAACCGCTCCTGCCGCTACTCTTGCTACAGTTTCTCTTGCAGATGCACGGCCGCCTCCTCGCCAGTCGCGTATGCCATATTTTGCCAGATATGTTATATCTCCATGCCCGGGACGAAAGAGATCTGCATAAGGCTCATAAGCCTTTGAATCAGCGTCCTTATTTTTAACCATAATCATAATAGGAGTGCCGGTTGTAAAGCCCTCAAATACGCCCGACATAATAATGGCTGAATCAGGTTCCTTTCGACTTGTACTCGCAACCGACATGCCAGGACGTCTGCGGTTCAGCATGGCCTGAATGATTTCCTCATCAAGATGAATCTTTGGAGGGCAACCATCAATTACAACGCCAACAGCTTCTCCATGTGATTCGCCCCATGTCGTTATTTTAAACATCTTTCCGAAAGTATTACCAGGCATGTTAGCCACCTTTCAGGTTCACAGTTCCAGGGTTCACGCCTGCCCTGGTGCGACTTGATATGCATTCTTGGCACGATCTCACTGAATGCTACGATAGATGTTACTACCCAATGGGCCAGGAAAGCCAGGTCTGGGCCAGGGGTTCAAGGTTAGAGAGCAATGAAAATTGAAACTTGAAATTGGAAATTGGGAAGAACAGTACAAAAGC
>JAZDIE010000234.1:0-3972 GCA_043805295.1 Pseudomonadota bacterium | reverse complement strand
CACCTGTAGAAAACAGGGTGCGGATGCTGCTTGATATAGACCATGTAATTGATGTATCCATGTTTAAAAAACTAGACCGGACAGTGGCGGCCTCCTGACTTCGCAATAATTTTGGGCACTATCCAGCGCTGACGCACTACTCCCCCTCACCCACGAGGGGGAGTAAATGTATTCCTCTGGTTAAAATCTTCGCCTTCCTTGACCTTGAACCAAATTGAAAGTTTTCGTTCAGACACTAATTAAACTTTTTTGGAAAAAGTGGCTGTTACCATTGTTGTTTCCATTATTTCCCGCGCCCTTTCCATTGCTTTGCGTATTCGGTGTTCGTGATCGTATTTCCGTTGATAGGCCTCTTGTATCTTGCTGATTACCACAGCCATTTCACAAGGTTTTTCCAGATATTCAAAAGCGCCTTCTTTCATCGCATCAACTGCCATTTGGACTGTCTCCTGGCCTGACAATACAATGATCTCTATTAACGGTTTGATCGCCTTGATTTTGTGCATTGACGTAATCCCATCTGCCTCTGGCATCACCAGATCCTGTATGACTACATCGTAATTTTTTTCTTTTATCAAATTCCAGGCGCATTTTGCGTTGTAACAGGTTTCAGATTCGTAGCCTGCAACGCGAAGTCGTTCGGTAATTGCGTCTGCAAAATCTTTTTCATCATCTACTATAAGTATAGAAGGCTTATTCATAGTTCCTCACTTTCGGCCTCAGGGTTAGCTGTGCCATCTTACTTCACACCTCTAAATGTTTTTCTGTGAATAGGACAAGCGCCCAATTTTTTAATGGCCTCGAGGTGTTGAGAGGTGCCATATCCCATGTGTTGTTGAAACCCATATTCAGGGAAATCCTCACTATAGCGTTTCATTAATCTATCTCTTGTTACCTTGGCTACGATAGAGGCTGCGGCGATAGAGATGCTTAGGCTATCTCCCTTTGGTATTGGTTGCTGGGGGATATTGGATGAAATTAGAGATATGCCATCAATCAGAATATAATCTGGCGCTGGGAATAGATATTCAACCGCGATACGCATTGCAAGGAGTGTCCCTTGTAGGATATTGATTTTATCGATTATTGCGGCGTCAATAATCCCAATACCTATAGTAACGGCCTTATTATATATAAGTTCGTATAGCAGCTCTCGTTTAGACGGAGAAAGCTTTTTCGAGTCATTTATGCCGGGCAGGTTGATGTGTTGCGGAAGAAGAACTGCTGCTGCAACTACAGGGCCGGCAAGGGGTCCTCTGCCGGCCTCGTCAATACCAGTTACCAGCTTAGAGCCGGAATTATATGCGGCGTTTTCAAATCTCCACCAGTCAATATCCAGATTTATACAAATCTTCGTTCCTTAAGCCGGGCAGCCTTGCCTTTTAGATCCCTTAAATAATAGAGTTTGGATCGGCGAACACGGCCATACGTTATTACTTGTATCTTTTCAATATGCGGCGAATGAAGCGGGAATATCCTTTCCACTCCAATGCCATATGAGACTTTTCTGACTGTAAAGGAGGCGTTGGTAAGCCCTCTTTTCTTTTTTATTACTACCCCTTTAAAGATTTGAATCCGTTCCTTGTCTCCTTCTTTTATGCGGACAGATACACTCACCGTATCGCCAGCGCGAAACTCTGAAATTTCTGTTTTTAATCCTTTTTTTTCTTGTTGTTCAATGATCTTATGCATATTTTTTTCTCTCCTCGTAAGTTAGGTGGATAGACTGAAAACTAAAGGCTTTGATGAAAACCTGACTTGCTAAAAGCCTTCAGTCTTTAGTCTATCCACCTGAATAGGTACAGCAGGACTTAGTATTACCTGTGCCTAAAAGTCTGTCAAGTATAATCGCAGCCGCTGTTCTTACAGACAGGTGGTTATAATCACCGCCGCTTGCAATAGGTTCAAGGGTATAATCAGCCTGGCCGATGCATTCAACTGTTAAACCCCATGCTGTTCCGAATAATATAAGATGGGGTGTCTTGTCCTCTTTAATCAGGCGAGCCATCTTATCATAAGATATTGGATCAGGAAATGGTCTGGCGTCAGTAGCTGTTATCTTAGGCCGCCCATGTCCCAGCTTTTCAATTTCCTCTACGACCTCATTAAGGTTTGATTTTATTCTTACAAGTGATAACGCGTCCTTTCGGGTCGGGTTGTAGGTGGCGCCAAATCCTTCTGTCCAATGCTTTACTACCCGTTGAGCCAAATCTTGCTGGTCTAAAAGGGGCGTAACTAATGAAAAAGAACCCACATTATATGTGCGGGCTGCACGAGATATATCGTGCAGGTCTATTGGAGAAACAGCAGACACAATCTCTTTTCTTTGTTTGTTGTAGACTGGATAGTGCAGCAACGCGATATGTAGATTTTGACCTATCATTTTCGTTCAGACACTGCCTGTTAAGTCATCAATACGGGAACGAAGTCCTTTTAAAAAATCCATTGATTCTTCAGATAAGTCAGCGCTGCTTATCATATCCGGCCTTCTTACAATTGTTGTAATGAGCGAGGCTTGATGTCGCCATTGTCGTATTTGTTTGTGATCTCCAGAAAGAAGCGTATCAGGCACCACAGTTTCCATGAATGATCTGGGCCTGGTGTAGTGGGGATATTCCAGGAGTCCATTGGAAAACGAGTCCTCTTTGGCTGAATCATCGCTTCCCAATACCCCTGGGATGAGTCTTGCTACAGCGTCTATGACTATTATAGCCGCTGGCTCTCCACCTGTAAGAACATAATCCCCTATGGATATCTCGTCGTCAATGTAATCTTCCCGTATTCTTTCGTCTACCCCTTCATACCGGCCGCATAAAAGGATAACAGACTCTTTCAGGCTAAGCTCTTTAGCAATTTCCTGTGTGAATAATCTTCCTTGAGGCGTCAGAAGTATAGAATGCGCTTTCGGGTATGTTTTTTTAACTGAATTTATTGCTGCTACAATAGGCTCCGGCTTCATTATCATGCCGCATCCGCCGCCGTAAGGCCTATCATCAGTTATGCGATGTTTCCCTGTTGCAAAATCCCGTATTCCGACAGGAAGGATAGATATAAGCTTATTGGTTATGGCATGTTTTAAAACCCCATTTTCGATCAACGAGGATATCATGCCTGGAAATATGGTTAAAACAATGAACTCATGCACCTGTCTCGTCCATCAGACCTTTTGGTAAATCTATCAGCATTGTTCCATTTTCCAGGTCGAGCCTAATCACTACTGATGAAATGGCAGGCAAAAGTATTTCTTTATGTCCATTGTTTACCACATAGACATCATTGCTTCCGGTCTGTACAATGTCAGTGACTTTCCCAAGTTTTATGCCATCTAGGGTTATTGCGTTAAGTCCAATGACCTGAAACCAATAATAATCTCCATCCTCAGGGGGAGGAAGACTTGCTTTTTCCACAAAGACATTGGCGTTTTTCCAGGATATGACAGAGTCGGCAGAATCGATCCCGTTTAATTTTAGGAGCACCAGCCCTTTATGCAGCCTTACAGAAAGGATGGTATAGTCTCCTCTCTGGTCATTGGCTCCAAAAAGAACAATCGTCTTTTTCGGAGTATAGATATCTGTCAACTCGACATACGACAGTATCTTTGCTTCTCCCTTTACTCCAAACGGACCGACAATTTTTCCAGCCAGGAGCATGTCTTCCCGTTGTAGGTTGGAAGGGGATAACAAAATAGCCTATTCGAGAATTTCAAGCATTGTACGTTTTCTTATCTTGGTCGAAGCGGCGCTTAAGATCGTTCGCATGGCTCGCGCAGTGCGCCCTTGTTTCCCAATAACCTTGCCGAGGTCTTCTTTCGCG
This sequence comes from Pseudomonadota bacterium, assembly GCA_043805295.1. Lineage (GTDB taxonomy): Bacteria > Desulfobacterota > Desulfobacteria > Desulfobacterales. The sequence goes on along the minus strand of JAZDIE010000234.1, from coordinate 159 downwards.
ACTTTGAGCTCCAGGACTGATGTCTGTTCGCCTTCAACTTCCTTTACTGAGACTTGACTGGGGTTGTCTACAAGCGCTTTTGCGATCTGTTCTATGAGTTCTTTCATCTTTCGACCCTCCTACAAGAATTAGAAGTTCTACTGTTCGGTTACAGCTGAT
>JAZDIE010000233.1:0-10975 GCA_043805295.1 Pseudomonadota bacterium | reverse complement strand
TGTGTTTGATTGAGTATTTTGAGGATTAAAATCCGAGCCTGACGTAGAGATTGAGCCAAAGGGGAAGTTTTAGTTCAGACACTAATTAAGCCAAGGGATAAACGTCTCTCAGTAAAATTCAGTATGAGGTGGGGACTTTTTTTTACAGTATATGCAACAAAAGGGCATCCTTTGTGCAGAGATGTTCCATTGGAATGGGAAGCTGGTATCATAAAACAAAGAAAAAAATAGCATTGACAACCGACCTGATTATCGCAGTTCCAATTCAACCTTTTTTAGTTCCAGAATCCTATCGCGCAAACCAGCCGCCTTCTCAAACTCAAGGGACTTAGCCGCCTTTTTCATTTCCTTTTCAAACTGCTCAATAGTGCAGGGGATATCATCATGAGATAAGTCCAATTCAGCAATTTTTGGGATATCCACATAGTCCGCTTCGCTGATCGAATCCAGGATCGAATGAATATTCTTCCGGATAGTAGCCGGCGTAATACCTTTTTCACGATTATATTCTTCCTGTATACAGCGCCTCCGCTCTGATTCGGCCTTTGCAAACTCTATCGACTTGGTCATTTTATCTGCATAAAGAATAGCTGTCCCTGAGACATTTCGGGCGGCCCGCCCACATATTTGTATAATGGAACGGCTAGACCGCAAAAAACCTTCCTTATCGGCATCGAGGATTGCTACAAGCGAGACCTCAGGAATATCAAGCCCTTCCCGCAAAAGATTAATCCCAATCAAAACGTCAAACTCGCCTAGCCTGAGATCACGTATGATTTCAACCCTCTCAAGCGTGGCCACCTCTGAATGAAGATATCGCACCCGTATCCCACGCCCAGCGTAGTAGTCACATAGGTCTTCTGACATCCGTTTGGTAAGTGTGGTTGCCAGCACCCGCTCTTTTTTTTTGACACGCTTCCGTATCTCATCGAGCAAATCTTCGACCTGGTTTTCCGCAGGCCGGATTATAACCCTTGGATCCGGCAGGCCTGTAGGCCGAATGATCTGCTCAACCACCTCCCCTTTAGCCTTATTGATCTCATATTCTCCTGGCGTTGCCGAGACATATATAACCTGTTTTTCTCTTTTTTCGAACTCTTCGAACGTCAACGGTCTGTTGTCAAGCGCGGACGGCAATCTAAATCCGTATCCAATCAATGACTCCTTTCTGGCGCGATCCCCTCTGTACATACCCATTAATTGAGGAATTGTTATATGGCTTTCGTCAACAATCATTAAAAAGTCTTCAGGGAAATAATCAAAAAGAGTAGGCGGAGGCTCGCCTGGCTTGCGCCCTGTCAGGTGCCTTGAATAATTCTCAATCCCCTGGCAATACCCCAACTCCCGCATCATTTCGAGATCGAAGTTGGTTCGTTCCTCTATCCGCTGCGCCTCAATCAGCTTTTGTCCAGCCAAAAAAGAGTTTGTCCGGTCTTTCAACTCATGCCTTATTGATTTACAGGCATTCTTTAAGGTAACACCCGTAGTTACATAATGACTTGCAGGGTGTATAACCACGTTCTGAAGATGCTGGATCGCCTTGCCGGTCAACGGATCAATCTCAAGTATCTTATCAACCGTATCTCCGAAGAGTTCAATCCTGACCGCTCGTTTGTCCTCGTATGATGGAAAGATATCAACCCGTTCCCCGCGCACACGAAAAGAACCCCGGTAAAAATCCAGGCTGTTTCGTTCATACTGCATGGAAACAAGCCTCTTGATCGTTTCATCCCGGCTAAGAGTTCCCCCAGTAGTAATCGTAAGACACATCTCCTTGTAATCCGCGGGGGAACCTAACCCGAATATGCAGGAGACACTCGCCACAACTATCACATCACGGCGGCTCAATAGAGACCTGGTCGCGGAATGCCGCATCTTGTCGATAAGTTCATTGATAGATGAATCTTTTTCAATATAGGTGTCAGAGGCAGGGATATACGCTTCAGGCTGGTAGTAATCATAGTAGCTGACAAAATATTCCACAGCGTTTTGAGGAAAGAGATCCTTAAACTCGCTATAGAGCTGCGCGGTCAGGGTCTTGTTGGGGGCTATCACTAATGTGGGGCGCTGCGTATTTTGAATTACATGCGCTATGGTAAATGTCTTGCCAGAACCTGTCACTCCGAGCAGAACCTGGCTATCTTTTCCGGAAGCTAACCCTTTGACAAGCGCAGATATAGCGGCAGGCTGATCCCCCTGGGGAACGAACCCTGAAACGAGCTGAAACCCCATATTATTTTATCTTCCTAAATGATACCCTGTTTCTTGATCCTTCCCCTTTCATGCCTTATCCACACGCGGTGCCCATATCTGCGATCGGGTGGCACTCCAGCGTTGTCCTATCCTCCGTGAGGATAGCTATTCATAACATCGTGTTTTTCGAAAAAGCAAGATAGAGATCGGAAGCATGAGACTGTAACAGGACAATGGCTCCATGTGTGATCATAATAAACCGGATATGTCACGTGTTGCTAACACAATGGAAACGGTTTAGGGGTATAATTCATGGTTGTGCTCACACCGGGCATGAGGGGTTATATATGAGTCTGTTGATTTAGTCAAAATTCAAGGTTTCCGATCCTGTAACTACCTGATTTTATTCGCCTCAATTTCATGGAAATTGCTTATCTGGGACTAAATCAACGGACTCATATATACGCTACAAAGAACGTTCTTCAGTTTCGACATTGGTATCACAGATTGTTTCCATACGTGGAGCGGATTGCCTGTTCCATACAAACGATTTCGTCTGCGGATAGGAACTCAAAATGATTTGCTCGTTTTTGCGCTGAGAGTCGACCGTTGTTCTGTAAGCAGAGCCTGATGAAGAGATCGATCTTGCGGTCTGGCATGTCCACAATTTTCTGAATAGCTCTCTTGGTATCGTCATACTTTGCCAGAAACGCTAACTCTTCGACAAGTTCGGTATCGATAGTCTTTTCGATGAATCCAAATAACGCCTCTGCCTGAGACGTCATATCAATATAGCGGTACCAGTGGGCAGTATCGTATTGAACAGTCATGCGCCCTTCCTCATCAAGTGAATACTCCACCAGGGTCATGAGCGATTGAGAAAACACTTCAAGCGAAGCATCGTAGTCGGCAAGGTTCTTTAACATGTATGCTGATACAGGAAACATGATGCCTTTTGGTGTAAAGCCTTTGAGCGCAAGAACATTGTGGATCAGAAATCTATGGATTCGACCATTGCCGTCCTTGAACGGATGCAGGAAAACGAATCCATAAGAGAGAGCGGCGGCGTGAACTACTGGGGATACGTTCCCTTGGTTCATACGATTATGACAGGCGACCAAGCCTTCCATCAACTCCGGCAGGTCTTCCGGCCTGGGACACACGAAATGAATTTTCTCTTTCTGCCAAGCGACTGTCTCGCCAATATAGTTCTGGTTAGTTCTGTAGTCGGATTCGGAGAATCGCGCATCTACAATACGATTCTGAAGCTCTATCAGTTTTGATTTCTTGAAAAAATCGTCGCGCTCCGCCAGCTTAAGGAGAGCTGCAAAGCGCTCGGTGCGGGTCGAGTTAGACTTTATGTGTTCAATCTCAAAAGATGATTTCGTCTCCTTAGAGTAAAGATAGCTCAATGCCCGCTTCAACAATTCCGGCGAGTAGCCGGACACTACCTTTTGGCACTGTTCAGGAAGGTTGGTTGCTTCGAAACCTTTAAGTATATCGGTGCGGCGGATCATCGGGCAAAAACGGCTATTCCCCAACAGATTATCATTTATTCGGTGTCGCCGAACTTGGCGGGCCGGGGTTACAGTGTAGTATTTATTCTGTTCGATAAGGTCGATGTAATTCCCCTGCGTTAGGTCTTCCAAAGGAAGAAAGTCGCGTGTCAAAAACTCGTACAAAAACCACAACCGCCGGGCGTACTTGCCGGTCGGCTTTGAGCAGAAATACACAAGTATATCTTCCACCTTGACCTTCTGAAACAGGCTGGCAAGTATGGCAAGATTCGTCCCATCATACTTGAGTGCAAATTCGAGATGATCGCCCAATGTCTCCCCTGGCCAGTACTTAAACGGGTAAACCTCCTCAATCACGCTACCTCTCAAGTCGATCCGATGGATTCCGCTGGTCGTGACCAAGGATCTGTGCCAGTTCGGGATGACTTCTAAACCGTACATTTTAATAATCGCTGCATATCCCGCAGGCATGAGCAAAGCCTCACCTTGATTGTTTTCAGCCACGGCATCCCCCAGAAAAAAAGATACAACACAAGAATTATGATTATATTTTCAGTTGAGTCAAGAAAAATAGTTTAGGTGTTAGTAACACGGGTCAGGGTGGGGTCAAACCTTGAATTGTGAATTTATTAATTCTTCAACGTTTTCTCTTTTCTTCTCTAAAATTCAAATTCACAATTCAAGGTTTGACCCCTAATTCCCTTTCTTTTGTCTACCCCCCTTGTTGCGAAAAAAAATTTCCGGCGTTCCTAAAAGCATTGATGGCGCTAACAACCATAAAACGTGCGTCAGCCCTGCATAGACGGCCATTCCATCATCCTCAGTCAACAAAGCCAACCTCTAACCCTCTCTCCCCTCGTTGGAGAGGGTTAAGGTGAAGGGGAACATGTGCGTCAGCACTGACTCTACCTAATGCACCTTGACACATGTTACTCTAAAGTATATTATTTATGAGTAACTTAGCCAGGGGGTAATTTTGGAATTTATTAACAGAGAATATGAGCTTGAATTTTTACGAAGGGCTTACCGGGAAGAAAAATCCCAGTTTATCGTCCTCTACGGCAAGAGGCGTGTCGGCAAAACCTCGTTAGTCAAGGAGTTCGCTCGATGTGTCCCCCATGTCTATTTTCTGGCGGATAAAGCGCCGGAGAAGGATCAGATGCGGTCGCTCTCGGAAAAAGTGGGTATTCTCTATAATGACGATTTTCTGCTGTCGCGAGGTTTTGGCGCATGGCATGAGTTCTTCCGCTACCTCAAGGGAAAAGGAAAGGTTGTTGTCATCATCGACGAATTCCCCTTCCTCATAGAAGCGAACCAGGCAGTTACCTCCATATTCCAGAAGGGTTGGGACGAAGAGCTGAAGGACTCAGGTATTTATCTCGTTCTGCTCGGCTCCAGCATCGGCATGATGGAATCCGAGGTTCTGGATTACAAATCCCCCCTGTTCGGTAGAAGAACCGGACAGATGCTCGTGACTCCGCTCGACTTCTGGCATGCAAGAAAGTTTTTTCCCGGCAAGCCCGATGCCGAGTTCATGTATATGTTCGCCATGCTCGGCGGCACTCCTGCCTATCTCCTCCAGTTCGATCCTGCTGCCGACCTTTGGTCGAACATCCGGAACCGGATGCTGACGCCCGAAGCATATCTTTTTAGCGAACCGGAATTTATTTTGCGGGAAGAACTGCGGACACCGCGCAACTACTTTGCCATTCTGCGTGCTATCTCCATGGGAAAAACCCGCGCCGGAGAGATCATCAATGAAACCGGTTTCGACAAGAATATGGTCGGCAAGTACCTTTCTGTCCTGACTGACTTGAAAATCATCCAGAGGGAAGTGCCGATTTCGGAAAAATCGTTCGAGAAAAGCAAAAAAGGGGGTTATGTCCTGGGCGACAATTTTTTTCGCTTCTGGTTCAGTTTCATCTTCCCCAACAAAAGCTTTATTGAGGAACGCGAACTCGATTATCTGATCGAGAATAAGATCAAACCACGCCTGGAAATTTTTACTTCACAGACATTTGAGGCGGTCTGTCGTTCTTACGTTAAAAAAGGCTTTCTGGACGTTCTGAAGTTTAACCAGGTGGGCCGCTGGTGGACAAAGGACGCGGAAATCGACATCGTTGGTTTGAACGAAGACGATAATTCAATCCTCTTTGGTGAAGTGAAATGGAGCGTCAACAAGGTAGGGATAGATATCCTGGCCGACCTGAAAAGGAAAGCCGCCTTGCTTGATTGGGGGAAAAAGGGGCGGAAAGAATGCTTCGCCCTGTTCAGTCGCGGCGGATTTACCGAAAAATTGATGCAAACTGCTGCAAATGAAGGGATTTACCTCCGCGCGCTCAAGGATATTTCAGCAATTTCATCAAGCGACTCTTCAAATTGACAACGCTCACCGTACTTCCTGTCTTCCTTGTCGGTGAACGCTCTGAAGGGTGGTGATTGGCGCTGACAATCTCCAGCTCTGGAATTTTTTTGTGAGAAATGATAGGAAATCACGATAACTGCCCTATGAATACACTTCACACTCCTACCATACAGAGTCAAGCACTTTCTACACCAACGTCCCCGCTAACTGTTTATTGTCCTATCTTCTAACGAGAAAGAAAAAGTGTACCGTGACATTAAGTCGGAATCTGTTTTCCCATCACACTGTTTTCCTTGAACATCCTGAGGGAGAACAACTCCGGTGTATGGTAATAGCCAATACTATCAACTTCTTGCCGTAGCCTAAAAAAGTTCGCAAATGCCCTGGTTTTTGCAGTGCACTTTGCAATAAAAAAACCCCCTTTCTCCGTAACTTTATGTAATTAAACATTAATTTGTTTTTAAAAAGTTCGCAAATCAAACTGCCATCGGACGGCTTTATGCCATTTTCGAAAAATGAGCCTGAAACACCTTCATAACCTCTTGATTTCACACATAACAAGTTTTGGTTTTTCGACACATATTCGCAAATATCGAGCAACAAAAAACAAAAATACATATTTGCGAAGTTTTTCCAAATTCCAAAATATCGCCACACTCCCTAACAACCATGATATATCAAACTGTTATACATCATTTCACTGCATCCTGCAAAGTTCGCAAATAGTTGTAGAGTTTATAAACAAAGTCGCCACCGGGCGACAGCCAGTTCTTTTAATGGCACCTCTTTTCAATACGTAATCGCAAGCAGCCAATTGTTAAAACAGCAGTTGCTTGAAGTCCTTCCATATCCTGCACGACATAACAGACTTTATTTCAGCTCACCAATCTCGGCCAAAACCTTCTGGTAGAATAGCTCTCCATACCTGATTCCGCAAGCTCTCATATCATCCCAGACGGGTTTTAGCTTGGTTATGAGTCCCTTCTTGCGTGCTGCTATGAGCAAACCGATAGTGCCAATCAGTGGCAATTCCATCATCACAGCCACCTTTCGCGCTGTCAGTTCATCTATAACGACCAGATCTGCCTTCAGCTCTTTTGCCAGGATTATAACCTCGGCTTCGCCTCTATCCAGTGCTGGCAAGAGAAGATCAACATCATTCTGTGATTCGATCTTCTCGATTCTTATCCATGCACAACGTTCCAACTTTTCAATATCCGGTTTTCCATAAGCGAAAAGCTCCCTTGAGACTTCTTCCGGAATGATAATTTTGCTCACAATCTCTTGCAGGAGAGTAAGCCGATTAATCTTTGAAAAAGCTATGATTGGTGTGGCATCAGACACGATAAGTCTTTTCAATGATCCAACTCCTCGTACACTTTCGCTCCACGTAGTTCCTCATCTGCCACGCTTTCATCATAGTCAAAAAGTACAACTCTTTCTTCAGCAAGAAAATCCATAAAGTCAAATCTGTTCATTCCGGCCAATCTCGCTGCCTTGCCAATCGACAGGCGTTTATTCTTGAAATAATGAAGCGCCAGGAAGCGTTTCATGTCATGTTCCAATCCTTTGACTCCCATCCTTAGAGATGCCAATACATCTTCCGGAACATCAAATACTATTTTTTCGCTTCTCATGTCTCCCCCTCCAGTCTTGGCCTTTCCCTTTCTCAGGCTTCCGAACAGTACTGTCTTGGCTCGGCGTTACAAACCACCTGTTTTGAATACGGAATACACAGCTACTTGTCAACAATGAAAACAACCCAGGTTCAGGGTTCACCGTTCAAGGTTATTTTTCTTTCCTGAATAGCTACATATCACCATTCATTGAAAATCAGGATTGATATTCCGAATTTACAATGATATATTCAGCCTATGGTTCATAGGAACACAATGCGCGTTGCGTTGAAGGATCTTTCTCTGACCCATTTTTGGATCGTGTATCCAGGAAAAGAATCGTACCCTATTGATGACAAGATTAGTGTTATCCCCCTGGAGCGAGATATATCCCGCATATTGATATAGGGATGATGGCGTAGAGTCAAAACAGGCTTGTCTCGACATATCGGCATACGACCTCAATACAAGATAAAGTTCGCAAATCGTTTAGAGTTCATCAACAAAGTCTCACTAGGCGACTGCCAGTTCTTTCAATGGCACCTCAATGATCTTCTTGGGCTTTTCTTCTGAGTGAGCGAGTTTTTCCATTTCTTTTATAATTTCCGCCTTAAAGTATTGCTCGCCGCATACTGTGCATACCCCTGCCGGCACTTTGTCAATCAAAGCTACCAGATCGTCTCCCCAACGATAATCTACCCTGATTTTTTTTTCTGTTACCTCCCCTCTGCAAAAGTAACATCTATGATATACTCTGGGCATGTTACTATCTCCTTTTCTTGAAATCCTCAGTCCATTTATCAGGTCGCTTAGAAGGATCATAAACTGTAATAAGCAATAATTCTTCGGGGTTGGTTTGTACAGTACAAACTGCATGGACTGGTCTGCTTCCGCAATATCCTGCCACAAGGCAGCTTTCTCCACGCGGATCATCAGGATACATCTCGATAATATCACAATTCCTCAAGGCTTCTTCTATCTCTGAAACTGATATCATGTCGAGCTGACGTTCTTTTTCGGCATGCATGGAAAACTCATACTGCCTCCGCCAAACTAGTCTTCGTATTTGTGTGATATCAGAAATGCTGTTCTTCCCTCCACTACAACTAAAGACATCGCCTAGATCCTTATTCAACGGACGCACACTCTGTTGCCAAGATCAATGTGATCAAGAATTTTGGCAGATTTAAAATTCTCTTCCGTGTGATCATTGACAAAATGGTTTGGGGATGTCTTGCTTTTGCTATTCCACCAAGGGTTCCATTATCCTCCTTTATGGATTTTGTTTGCGACGAAATATAAATACCATATTTGGAGGGCAATTACTTTTTTACTGCTCAGGTCTCCTAAATTCTACGCTACCAATTTATTGACGCTGCCTTAGTCATTTTGTAGTAAAATTCCAGACTGCACTCTTCATCTTATTGCCTTGGCCGTCATCCACTACCACTTTCCAATAATACGTGGTAGCAGGGCTAAGGTTGGTCATTTCACAGATTACTTCATCGGCATTGTCGCCATTTCCCGTTTTATTATCATTTGTATCCTCATTGTGTTTTTTCTCCGTTTTATCATCTTCACCACCACCACCACTACAACCACATAGAACCAACGCAAGGGATACCACTAAGAACACAAAAAATAAAACCTTGATTATCTTTTTACGCTTTCTGCATCTGGAAAAAGGGAGCAATCCAGGAAATAACAATAGTCCCAATGGTGATATTAAACATGCAGAAGAAGTTTTTGATAGTGTTACTGTTATGGGAGAGCAATTCAAAAACTCCTGATTGGGGGAGCAATAAAATTGATAAATTGTATTGCCATCGACGTCTCCAGAATACTTCTTGCATTTGAGGGATACAGTAGTCTCTAAACCGGTTTGTCCATTTGCTGGATATAACAGAGATAAACAGCCTCCCTCCTCGTTATCCGTAACAATAGGCTCAGCCGAGGCTGGGGGCTGACCAAGTCCTGAGGGATCTTTGATAAGTTTATTCGCGATGCCATCATCGTCTCCGATGTCGCCATCGGTCAGAGTGAGGGTGATTTGATCTCTTTCCACGTTGAATTCCGCATGGGCGCTGTAGTCGTACCAACCCTTAGACGGGCTATATTTGTACCAGACATAGCCTTCCGGAGCCGGTTCCGGCAGATAGATGATGACGGTTGCTGTATCACCGGGAGCTGTTACCTTGAGATCAATATCAAGCATACCGTATATAAAATTCTGCGGTTTGTCAGGTGTCTCTGGTATGCTATCTAAATCCACCACAGAAAGATTGACTATGTTTCCCCCGTTTTCTATGTTTATGCCGACAGGTAGCCCCGTGGAACAGTCGGTTGAAATTATGCCTTCTGGAAACACATTAATGCCATTATCAACTATTGCTATCTCTACAGAATCGGTTGCGCTGAGTCCGCCGATATCGGTGACCTTTAGTGTAAAACCTAGACTAGCGCCTTGGCTTCCAACAGATGGAGTGACAAATGTAGGTTGTACGGCTGTTGGATCGGAAAGAGCTACAAATGGCCCGGCTGTCTGTTCCCACAGGTATGAACCGATACCATCGTCAGGGTCTACCGAATCCCTCGCATCCAAGGTAACAGTTGTTCCTTCCCGCACTTCCTGATCAGCTCCTGCATTAGCGACTGGAGGATCGTTTTCTCCGATGATATTTACTATACATGTATCAGAGCTTGAGAGACCGCCTTTGTCAGCAACAGTGAGCTTAAAGTCCAGCGTCACACTTTCATCGCCTATATCAGGGGTTATAAAAGACGCTTGTGCTGTATTTGACTCACGCAGTTCTACCGCAGGGCCATTTGTCTGCTCCCATCGATAGACGGCAATCCCATCATCCGAATCGTTTGAATGCGATCCGTTGAGGATAACTTCGGCGTTTTTATCTGCGTTCTGATCAGACCCTGCATCCGCTACCGGCGGATTGTTTTGCCAAGTGACATTTACGGTGCAGGTATCAGCGCTTTGGAAACCGCTGGTGTCTGTTACGGTCAGCTCGAAAATCAATGCTGTACCTTCCAGACCCACATGCGGTGTGATGAACGAAGGCTGTATTGAGAAAGAATCCGAAAGCTCCACAGCAGGCCCCTCTATTTGTTTCCACTCAAAGGAGACAATGTTTCCGTCGTGGTCAGGATCAAATGAGTTTGAACCATCAAGGGTGATTGGCACACCTTCTCCAGCGACCTTGTCAGTTCCTGCCTCAGCAACAGGTGGCTCATCAACAATTCCGTCTGTTGGAATCGGCGCGTCATTTATA
>JAZDIE010000232.1:0-2588 GCA_043805295.1 Pseudomonadota bacterium | reverse complement strand
ATTTAAATATCATCTTCCCCTTTGTCTTCAAATTAAACGTGGGAGGAGAAGGGGAATCGGTTTTCCTTATAAAAAATGAGGGTGATCTTAAAAGATCACTTAAGAGAGCGGCAGAGGCTGAAAAAATCGGGATACAGGGACTCCTGTTCCAGGAATATATCCCACATGACGGAAAGTGCCTGAGGATCACGGTTATCGGAGACCAGTTCTTATGTTATTGGCGGATACAAAAAAAAACAGATGTTTTTTATGTAAACATGCAACACGGAGCGCAGATAGAGCATGACTTGGGATCAGCGTATGCCCAAAAAGCAACCTCCTTGCTAAAAGATTTTTGTCTTAGTACAGGCATCAACATGGCAGGGTTTGATTGCTTGTTCAGAAAAGACGATCCAATGCCTTTGTTCCTTGAGATAAACTATTTTTTTGGAAGGCAGGGGTTAGGCGGATCGTTTAAATTCTACGAGCTGTTTGAAAAGGCGGTAGAAAGATGGCTAGTTAATATTGGCCTGAGCATAAAAGAATAATCCCAATGTTATGGCTATACCTCTCACTTGCCACGGCTTTTTTAGTCGCAACCAGCGACACCCTGACCAAAAAGTTTTTCTCTCATCTCTCTCCGCATGAAATGGCTGTGTCTATATCAGTATACAGTCTTCCATTTACGATCATAACATTTCCGTTTGTCTCTATCCCCCCTCTGGATTTTAATTTTTGGAAAATATTCATAACAATTATGCCTTTTGAGGTAGCAGCGTTTCTCCTCTACATGAAGGCGATCAAGCTTTCCCCTCTTTCCCTTTCAATACCGTTTCTGGCGTTTACACCCGTATTCATGATCGTGACAGGATTTTCAATACTTGGAGAAATGCCGAGCATGGGGGGAATTGGCGGGGTCGTGCTCATATTAGCCGGTGGATATGTAATCCAGGCAGACAAGATAAGCGATGGATACCTCGGTCCGTTTAGGGCTATTGTCAAAGAGCCAGGATCACGATTGATGCTCTTGATATCATTCTTGTATGCGTCTCTTGCGGTTCTAGGCAAAAAGGCCATCCTCCTTTCATCCCCCTTGTTCTTCGGGCTTTTCTACCTGGCAATTACTAATTGCGCAATAATCGTTATCTGTCCGCTTCTTACAAAAATCCGGTGGGATAATATCCTGTGCAAGCCACGCCTATGGCAAGGACTGTTGGTGGGTCTTTTACAGCTCTTACAGTGTGTTTGCCATGTGTCTGCTGTAGTTATGGTGGAAGCGATTTACATGGTTGCCGTAAAGCGTATAAGTATTCTGATCACAGTGATATATGGGTGGGCTATTTTAAAAGAAGTGAAGATTACACAGCGGCTTGCAGGATCGTTTCTCATGTTTATTGGAGTTGTGTGTATTGTCCTTCTAAAATAGTGTTTAAATGAAACAGGCTGAAAATACCCTTAATCCCCTCTTAAGAATTCCTCATATCCGCCGATATAAAAACAAATACTGGCCTAAGCCAGATCGCAAACCTTTTTATTACACAATATTAGGATACTTCTATGAAAATACTTGTTGTTGATGACAGCGCTTCCTCACGCAGATTATTGCGAAATTCCCTGCAAAACGGTGGGTATGAAGTCATAGATTCAGAGAGCGGAATTGATGCACTACAAAAGTTCGCCGAACTCCCTGATATTGATCTTATTACCCTTGATGTGGATATGCCCCGGCTCGACGGCTATGCTACATGCAAACAACTGCGCGCTGAGACACATAGCAACAAAAACGGAAATAGCGGAAGTAATATCCCTATAATATTTGTTACTGCCAATGACACCCTGGATGGAAGAATGAAGGGTTTTGAGGCTGGCGCAACAGATTTTATACCCAAATCACTTGCACGCAGCCACATACTCATGGCTGTGGACCGGATACTCAAGCCTAAAGAGGTGTTCAAAGGGGCTACCGCACTGGTGGTGGAAGATGACAGGGTTATAAGAGAGGCTATTCTTGTCCCTTGTATCGAAAAGTTAGGGATATCAGTTAAACAGGCGTCAAATGGAAAGGACGCGTTTGATATTATAAAGAAAGAGCACCAGAACATAGATATTATTATTACAGATCTTATGATGCCTGAAATAAACGGAGATGAACTTTGTAAAAAAATCAGAACCGAGCTTGCCCTCCACGACGTGCCCATCATATTTCTAAGCTCAATTTCGGACAAATCCAAGGTAATCGACTTATTCAATGCCGGAGCAAACGACTACATACATAAGCCCTTTCTTAAGGAAGAACTGGTGGCGCGCATAGGGGTTCATCTTGAGTCAATACTACAGAAAAAAACTCTTATGAAAATCATAGCCGACCTAAACAGGCTAAGCTCACTCAAGGATAATTTTTTGGCCATGTGTTCGCACGACCTCCGTTCACCGCTTACTGCTATTATGGGCTTTACTGATCTCCTCATTATGGATAGCGAGCTAAAGCCTGAGCAACAGGATTCTGCTAAAGAGATAAAACTATCAGCGCAAAGACTTCACTCTCTGGTAAACGACATTCTTGACCTTGCGAAACTTGAATCCGCTCAACACAATTTAAAAATGGAACA
>JAZDIE010000231.1:0-2844 GCA_043805295.1 Pseudomonadota bacterium | reverse complement strand
GTGCAATAGTTGAGATAGATGAAAAAACTGGCAAGGCCATTTCTATAGAAAGAGTGAGAGAAAAGATAGAGGATTATTTATAGAGTAACCAGAAACCAGCAACCAGATACCAGAGGGGAAGGTTTTAAATAAATCTGGTTTCTGGTAACTGGTATCTGGTTACTATAATTCATATGCAACAAGACGGACGATATATATACACGGTAAGCGAATTAACTACTGGCATAAAGGTTATCCTGGAGGATTCCTTTCCAAATATATGGGTGGAGGGTGAGATATCGAATTTCAAAGCGCCTTCATCAGGTCATTTTTATTTCACATTAAAAGACGATAAGAGCGAGTTAAGATGTGTATTTTTTAAAAGCAATAACGAGAAGATAAAGTTTGAAATAAAGGATGGGATGCAGGCAATCTGTTCCGGCAGAATTAGTGTATATGAAAAGCAGGGGCTCTATCAGTTATATGTAATGAAGATGGAGCCGAAAGGCATTGGCGCCTTACAGCTTGCATTTGAGCAGTTAAAAGAAAAACTTTTTAAAGAAGGCTTATTTGACGAATCTCATAAACTACCTATACCAGCATTGCCAGACAGGATAGGGATAGTGACTTCTTCCACTGGTGCGGCGATAAGAGACATACTTCATGTGTTAAAAAGGAGATTTTCCAATGTAGAGGTTGTTATAAATCCTGTGAAGGTCCAGGGAGAGGGCGCTAAGGACGAGATAGCAAATGCCATAGAGGATCTCAATAGGCTTAATAATATAGACGTGATGATAGTCGGAAGAGGCGGGGGCAGCATGGAAGACCTATGGCCGTTTAATGAAGAGGTGGTTGCAAGGGCAATATACAATTCAAAGGTGCCTGTCATAAGCGCTGTAGGCCATGAGATAGACTGGACGATCAGTGATTTTGTAGCGGATTTAAGGGCGCCGACGCCATCTGTTGCTGCAGAGCTTGTTATTACGAAGAAGGCCGAGCTTGTAGAGGCATTGGATGATATTGAAAAAAGACTCAAGGCATTTCCGCTGGATATGATCGAAGAGTATGAACAGCGGCTCGACGACATAGAGGAAGGTTTATCCTTGAGATTCAGGCATTACATAGAATTAAAAGAGGGGAGTTTTAAATTGCTTTCTGAAAAGATAGAGATGCTGAGTCCCCTGGGTATCTTAGGTAGAGGCTACAGCATTACTTTTAAATTGCCAGGGGAAAAAATAATCAAGGATGCAGGGTCTCTTAAAAAGGGAGACCTGGTTGAGACTAGACTTTCCAAGGGAATCCTTAAGAGCAGAGTGGAGGAAATTATATGACAAAAGAATTAAAGTTTGAAGACATGATGAAGAGATTAGAGGGGATTGTGGATGATCTGGAGAGCGGCAAGATGCCGCTAGAGGACTCATTGAAGAAATATGAAGACGGCGTGAAGCTCCTTCATCTCTGCAGAAAACGCCTGGATGAGACAAAGCGCAAGGTTGAAATGCTTGTTAAAAAAGGTGGTAAGCTGACCGTTGAGCCTTTTAAGGAATGAATGCCGCCGTGGATATAAAAAAATACATCTCAAATAAAAAGAAACTTATCGATAAGGCCCTGGATAGCTATCTTCCTTCCCAGAAGGCGAAGCCGCAGATAATCCATAAGGCAATGAGGTATGCTGTATTTCCAGGCGGAAAAAGGATAAGGCCGATATTGACCATTGCGGGTTTTGAGGCATGCGGCAGCACAAATAATTCGATTATGCCGATTGCGTGCGCAGTAGAGCTTATACACACCTACACCCTTATACATGACGATTTGCCGTGCATGGACAACGACGATTATAGGCGCGGGAGATTGAGTTGTCATAAAAAATTTGATGAAGGCATTGCGCTCTTAACAGGGGATGCACTTTTAACCTTAGGTTTCCAACTGCTTTCAGAGACAGGCGATGCAGATGTTGTAAAAGAGATATCAAAGGCCATTGGCAGTTGCGGCACTATAGGAGGACAGGTGGTAGATATAGGCCTACGAACGAGAGCGGAGCGGAGCGGAGCCTCCCCGAAGGGGACGAACGACGAAAAGGAAGATGCAGGCAGATTTGGATTATATTGTTAGCCACAAGACAGGGGCGCTCTTTGAAGCAGCAGTAAAACTTGCGGGAATGTTTAAGGGCGTTGGCAAAAAAAAGATAGATGCGCTTGGTAATTTCGGTAGATGCATTGGTTTTACATTTCAGCTTGTGGATGACCTGATGGATAAGGATGGTTATGCCGGGATTTATAGCGCCGAGCATGTTAAAAAAATGGCAGGGCTTCTGACTAAAAGGGCAAAGGCCCATTTGGATATCTTTGGAAAAAAGGCCAATATGCTGTCAAGGATCGCAGATTTTATTTTGGAAAGAAGATCTTAGCTTGATGTATCGAATTTCAAAGAGACAGCCTAAAGGCTGGGTTCCTTCAGGAATTCACCCTTTAGGGTGATGAAAGTTAAGCAGGTAACATGGGTAGGCTATTAGACAATATAAACAGCCCGGCTGATTTAAAAAAACTCAACCTGGATGAACTAGAGATCCTGGCACAGGAGATACGGGATACTATCATAAAGACAGTATCCTCTTCTGGTGGGCATCTGGCATCGAGTCTTGGCGCTGTGGAACTTATAACAGGGATTCATTATACCTTAGATGCGCCTTGGGACAAGATTATCTGGGATGTCGGCCATCAGGCATACGCGCATAAACTTTTGACCGGAAGAAGGGATCGGTTTGATACATTGCGCAAGATCAATGGCCTGAGCGGTTTTCCTAATAGATACGAGAGTGAGTTCGATGTTTTTACAACAGGACACGGCTCCACATCTATTTCTACT
>JAZDIE010000230.1:0-3146 GCA_043805295.1 Pseudomonadota bacterium | reverse complement strand
CTTGTCGGCGAAAAGATTGTTTTAGGATGGGATGATCCCCGGATGCCGACCATATCTGGATTGAGGAGGCGCGGTTATACTCCAGAGGCTATAAGAAATTTTTGCGAAAGGATCGGGGTCGCAAAGAGCAACAGCATGGTTGATATAGCCTTGCTTGAGCATTGCCTACGCGAGGATTTGAATAAGAAGGCGCAGCGGGTTATGGCTGTGCTCAGACCGCTTCGGGTGGTGATTGATAACTATCCTGATGGAGAAGTAGAGGAATTAGAAGCGGAGAACAACCCTGAGGATTTAGGGATGGGTTCCAGAAAAATACTGTTTTCTAAGGTCTTATATATAGAACATGAGGATTTTATGGAAGAACCGCCAAAGGATTTTTTCAGGCTTGCGCCTGGCCGTGAGGTGCGATTGAAGCACGCATATTATGTTACTTGTATTGGCGTGGTTAAGGATAAAAATACCGGCCAGGTAGTAGAACTCCACTGCACTTATGATCCTGAGACGCGCGGCGGATGGTCAACTGACGGCAGAAAGGTAAAGGGAACGCTTCATTGGGTGTCGGCTGATCATGCGGTCAAGGCCGAAGTCAGGCTATATGATCATCTGTTTACAAAACCGGTTGTTGGTGATGAGGGAGAATATCGTGATTGGAAGACGAATATAAATCCTCGCTCAATAGAGATACTGACTTCATGTAAGGTCGAGCAGTCACTTCAAGTAAAGACAACAGGGATGTGCTATCAATTTTTAAGGCACGGATATTTTTGTATTGATCCTGATTCTTCGCCTGATGAACTGGTTTTTAATCGCTCAGTCTCGCTACGTGACACATGGGCGAAACTCGCTAGACAATGGACGATGGACCACTGACCATCAAGAAGAGCACTTGACTTTTATCCTCTGTTTTCATATACGAAAGAAGATTTTGGGGGATCGTCTAGTGGTAGGACAGTGGACTCTGGATCCACTTGCGGGGGTTCAAATCCTCCTCCCCCAGCCAGATTTTTTATTTACTCGTAACTATTCAGGTATTTATAGTGCCGGTCAAATGACTTCATGCTGAAGTCATTTGATTAACTAACTGAAAACAATAAGTATTGTAGCGCAAAATAGTATCAAGTCATGTGACCGGCACTATAGGTAGAAAACTGAAGGCCATAAAACATTCCGTTTCCACCTTCAGCCTTCAGCCTTCTACCTTCAGACTATTCACCTAACCTCTTTATATCCCTACTGCCATCTGCAATGTTACAATCAGATGATCCTGATTGGCTCCGGTCGCGCTGTCAATTTCGTTTTTCTGTATTACCTGCGTGACGTCCAGGCTCAACTTGTTTGCATGGCCGTCTATAAAGTAGTTCAGGCCAGCGCCATAGAATGATGTGTCATGTTTATCTGTTGTTCCCAGATTATCTACATCGAGTTCCTCATAATGAATCACCGGCTGGATCATATGCGTCAAGCAGAGGTAGCCAGCCTTTGCAGATAATATGGTGGCATCGCATCCAGCGGTCATATCCGTATAGTTGATGGCGTTAGTGCCGTTGTTTATATCAATATACGCCAACTCTGCTGTCAGAGCGCCGTCATCTCCAATTGTATGATCGCAATGCAGGTCAACTGTGTAGGCCGCATAATCTTTCTGTTCACCAGCAATGACAAGGTCTTTCTGATTGTCCGCGCCGATTCCGATAGAAAGGATATTCTTTTTTCCAAGGTAAGTCCCTTGATTGAACCAGTCGGTCTCAGGATCAAGGATCGATACACTTGCCCGGCCAGCCAGACGTAGCCTGTCATTAGGATTGGCTGCGTTTCCTTCGACCCCGTCTGAGGCCATAGCCCTATACTGTAGCCTATCATCCAGCACATTACCGGATAAGCATATACCGTCATCCCTGCCAACTTTACTGGGGTAAAATGTGCTCCCACGCAATCCGCCTTGGGTCCAGTCAAGATCTGTAGTAAGCTGGGTTTTAGTGGAAGTGGTTCCAAAATTGCGGGTAAATGGTATGTAAATGCGGCCAGCATGTAGGATCATATCATTGTCACCAACAAGCTTTGCGGTTATATCCATATCCCGCACAGCTAATCCTGAGCCGAGAGCGTTGCCGGTATTTTCAACCATGTCATCCATGCCTAGCTTATCCCCTGCAAAATTAGTCATAAAGCTCAACTCTGGAGTAATGGCGCCGTTTATACCCAGGTATGCGCGGCGGATCAGAAAATCGTTCAGGTCTCCTTCCGCCACTGGTTGGCCAATGGGATCATCTTCAGTATCCCGCACATCAGTAGTATACTGGTACCATGCCTGCGTCCAAAAACTTACTCCCAAGGATTTATCGCCGTCCTTGTAGACTTCCACCGCCAATACTGCGCTCGGCATAAACATAACAATCGCACTCAACAACATAATTTTTTTCCACATAACCTCTTTCTCCTTTTTAAAAATTGCTATTTTCCTTTCTTGTTCTCCTCCTTTTACTTAGCCCTCCTGTTTTCTTTAAAGAATATTGCTTTTCCTTTTGCAAGAAAAATTTTGAACCGCAATAGCGAAAGCATTCCTTGCAGCTTAACTGAGATATCTATTTCAATCGGCGGCATCGTCGACATGGCCATCTTTTTCAGAATCGATACAAATCAATCCTTTGCCAGCAGGACACTTACTTACTGGAGTTGGTACGTTACATTCATCTAAACCCTTTGCGTGCCAAGCTTGTACCGGACTATAAAAGCTTAAAGGGATTTTTTTATGGAGGGCATTGTGCTTTACTGGGAAAATGTAACAATGATTGGCAAAACACGGAATATGTATTGTCCTTATTCGGGCGTAAGGTATTTGAAGCGCGGCGTTTATACAGCAAATTTGTGGAAGAAGGTGTCAGCGACGGCAGAAGACCTGAATTGGTTGGCGGCGGTTTAATGCGGAGCTTAGGCGGGTGGGTTTCTGCCAAAACGTTGCGTGGAACGAACGACCGAATTAAAGGAGATGACAGGGAAGATATCCGAATACGGTTAAAGCTCGTAGCGTGCTATGTTACTGGGCAACACGGGAACTTGGCATCGCCACCCTGGAGCTTTCCAAACGGCTTGGCATTTCACAACCCACGGCTAGCCAATCGGCAAAACGGGGCGAAACAATCGTGAAG
>JAZDIE010000229.1:0-10337 GCA_043805295.1 Pseudomonadota bacterium | reverse complement strand
GTTGACTGGGATGAGGGGCCGAATTTTCAGTCGCAATTTATAAAAGAGCATCAGGATGCTGCGCAAAGGCTGCTCGATTCAGGGGATGCATACAAGTGCTTTTGTACAAAGGATGAGCTTGACCGTAGACGGGAAGAGGCTCTTAATAAAAAGACGACCGCAAAAGAGGATGATAAATGTCTTGGCTTAATGCAGGATGACATATTAGCCAAAGAACGCGCAGGGGTTCCATATGTGGTGCGCCTTAAGGTGCCGCGTGACAAGGGGGCTGTTTTATTTGAAGATCTCGTATATGGAGTTATTGAAAAGAGATATGAAGACATCGAGGACTTTGTCATCCTTCGTTCAAATGGCCAGCCGCTTTATGTGCTTTCAAACGCTGTAGATGATATACGTGATAGAATTACGCACGTCATACGAGGTCAGGACGGACTTGCGAATACCCCTAAACAGATACTCCTTTATAAGGCTCTTGGCGCGTCTATCCCAAGGTTTGCGCATATGCCCCTAACCCTTGATTCCAAAAAGGCTAAGATATCAAAGCGCAAACATGGTGAGGTTGTGGCCGTACATTTTTACAAGGAGCGGGGGTTTATCCCTTGGGCAATGGCCAACTTCCTTATTCTGCTGGGATGGTCTAATCCAGACTCTCGGGAGATTTTTTCAAAAGAGGAGCTTATCAATGAGTTTTCTCTTGAGGGGGTAAACCGCGCAAATTCTGTTTTTGATATTAGGGTAAACGACCCCAAATTTTTCACAGATCCAAAGGCTATAAGTATTAATACCCATTATCTGAGAAATATGCCGGTAGAAGAGATACTGCCATATGTGCGGGATGTCCTGGAGCGGGAAAGGCTTTGGAATACCAGCTTTGAATGTGACAAGCATGATTGGTTTGTAAAAACAGTTGAACTTATAAGGAGCCGTTGTCATCTGCTGACTGATTTTGCTTCTATTGGCCGGCCATATTTTTCAGATGATTTTTTTATTGAACCTGACTCTTTACAAAAAAACATACTAAAACATCCTGGACTAAAGGAATGGTTTGCGATCCTGGCGGATCGTTTTGAAGCGCTCAATACTTTTTCAGTACTTGAGACCGAAAGGATAGTAAGAGAGCTGGCCGACGAGTTGGGAGTAAAGGCTGGGGTGCTTATCAATGGAATCAGAACCGCGGTAACGGGTCAGGCTGCAGGGCCAGGGCTTTTTGATTTGTTAGTTGCTATTGGCCAATGCAGGGTTGTGGATCGTTTGCGCAAAGCTCTCTTGTTGTTCACCCCTGTTCCAATTTAGGCATTGCCATTTGGGGATATTAAATATAAATCAATTGTTATGCTCAATTATTTGCATTGAATCGTTGAATTTGTAGGGGTGCCCCTTGTGGGCACCCAAATATAGGGCAACCACAAGGGATTGCCCCTACGGTTGGGGATGTATTGGGAGCATTTAAATCATATGCATAAAGGGATTGAATGACCAAAGAACATCTACTATTGAGGAGACTGGCGGATCATTACTGTGCGGCCTTCCTTGTTAGAATGCTTGATGGCGTAATTCACAATCTTAACGGTCCATTTCAGATTCTATATGTTCGATCTGAACAACTTTCCATGAATATAAAACAGCTTTATGATGGAGCAAAAGATCGCACCTTGGATGATTCCAAACTCGAAGGACTTGCCGCAAGGATGTATGATCGGATTCGGTTTTTGTTGGCAGGACTGGATGATCTTAACAAGCAGCATTTTGTTTTTACAAGCGGGATGCTGCTTGAGAAATGGACAAATATTCAGCCTATTCACCTCAATAGTTTGATTGAAGATACAGTTTTACTGTTGAATGCCGATATGTTTTTTAAACACACTGTGGAAAAGGTTTATAAATTTGCTGACAACATTCCGCCTTTATTTGGCAGGAGATCGGAATTCGGGGTTATGCTATTGTGCGTTATCGAAAACGCCCTTTCCGCTATGGCGCAGAGCGAAACAAGACGTCTGGAAATAGGAACATCATACGATAATGACAAAGGTGTTATTACTCTATATATCAGCGATACAGGGTGCGGTATCCCTGATGCAGAACTCGACAATATATTTTCGCCGTTTTTTGCCTCTGACTGGGGTGGTAAGTATAAACTGGAAAAAGGTAAAGGAACAGGGATCGGACTTGCGCTGGTCGATCTTCTTATCAAGGAGTATGGCGGAAATATAACGTGCAAAAACCGGTCTGGCGAGACAATGTTTATGCTTGATATCCCGGCTAGACCAGAGGGCGCTAATAGTGTTACCATAGAAAAGAGGGTTGCAAAATGAGCAGTCATTTTGATAAGGCACTGGAATTATTGGATCGTATTGCGCTGAATCTTATTATGCTGGAGCCTGGGAATATCCCTGGTTTTTCCGTTGTATTGAATAACTTTGATGAGCTGAGCCGGTTGTTTGTGGATAGCAAGAATGATCTTTTAACCGTGTTCGCAAGTACGCTTAAATCTATTGTTGAAAAGATACTGATCGAAGAGATTACGACAGAAGATGGTATGGATAAGGTCGCTGATGGCGTATCCTTATTTCAGGAAGTTGTACGAAACGCGGAACACGGCATAGCATCCGACAAGGTTGAGAGATTTTTGAAGAATATTGCTGAGCCATTGGCGCAAGATATACCTCGGGCTGATATTGCAGAACCTTCTGCGAATGAAACAGGGCAAGCTTCAGAAGGTAGCGTAAAGTCTGAAGGGGAGGGTAGTGGAGAAGATGCACGGCAAGAGCCTATTCAAGACCCTGAGCTTCTGGCTAATTTTATTTCAGAATCTCAGGAGCACCTTGAATCAATAGAGTTAAATATCCTGTCTCTCGAAGAAGACCCTGAAAACATAGAGGTGATAAACGCTATTTTCAGACCCTTTCATACAATAAAAGGGGTTGCCGGCTTTTTGAACCTCACTGTTATTAATCATTTGGCCCACGACGTTGAGTCGCTTCTTGATGATGCGCGCAACAAAAAGCTTATAGTAAATGCCCAGATTATTGATATTGTGCTGGAGGCGGTTGATATCATGAAAACCATGGTTCAGCAACTCCAGAAAGATCTGGAAACAGGATTTCATGCCCCTGCTGGCGTTGATATTAAGCCGTTTATTGTCAGACTAAAGAAGGTCGCAATAACCGGAGCTGCTTCAACCACTACTATCGCATCAGTGGCTGGCTGGTCTCTCAAAGCGGACGGGTCTCCTGGCGTAGCTGCAATCGGCGAGATACTTATTGAACAAGGGGCTGTCTCCAGGGCCGATGTGGACAATGCGGTCAAAGCGCAGGATGATTTTTTTGATAAAAAAATTGGCGAGATACTGATAGAAGATAGCAAGGCCTCTCCCAGGGATGTTGCTCAGGCATTACGTGAACAAAAAAAACGCAGAAGTGAACAGACTGAGTCGGGCAGGGGCGGGGGGCTTGGATTTATAAAGGTAGACACTAAAAAGCTGGACAACATGGTGGATATGGTTGGCGAGCTTGTTATAACACATGCTATGATCACGGATAGCGTGGGTATAGTGGCTACCAAGGAACAGAAATTATCCAGGGATTTGGCTCAGCTTGCCAGGATTACATCTGAGCTTCAGAAAATATCCATGTCTATGCGCATGGTGCCTATTAAACAAACGTTTCACAAAATGATGCGTCTTGTTCGTGATCTTTCCAAAAAATCCGGTAAGATAGTAGATCTATTGATGTTTGGAGAAGATACTGAGATAGATCGGAATATGGTTGAAGAGATATATGACCCATTGGTTCACATGATAAGGAATTCAGTAGACCATGGGGTCGAGATGCCTGATGTAAGGGAAGTTGCGGGCAAACCCAAAGAAGGGACGCTGGTATTAAAGGCGTACCATAAGGGCGGCGATATTGTAATTGAACTGATTGATGACGGTAAAGGTCTTGACCAGGAGAAGATACTAAAAAAGGCCATTGACAAGGGGTTGGTTAAGCCAGAGGAGAGTCTTTCAGAGCAAGATATCAACCTGCTTATATTTCAGCCTGGCTTTTCCACTGCGGATAAGATCACCGATGTTTCAGGCCGAGGCGTCGGCATGGATGTAGTCAAACGTGCGATTGATGGCCTGCGCGGCAAACTTGAGGTGCGGACTGAGAAGAACAAGGGCACCACTGTGGTTATGCGGCTCCCGCTTACCCTTGCAATAATTGACGGAATACTGATAAAAGTAGGGGATAGGGAATATATAATACCGACGGTATCGGTTGTAGAATCCTTAAAGCCGGACCGTTCATTGTGTACTACTGTAGCCGGTTGTGGGGAGATAGTCAGAATCAGGGACAGCATTTTGCCTTTGATTCGATTACATAAAATTTTTGGAATTACCCCTAGATTTTTTGACCCGTGGGATGCTATTGTTGTAGTTGTGGAGAACGAAGGCCGCCGCAGGTGTATACTCGTGGATGAACTTATTGGAAAACACGAGGTAGTCATCAAGAGTCTGGGTGAAAAATTGAAACAGGTAAAAGGATTGGCTGGCGGTGCTATCCTCGCTGATGGTCGGGTTGGTCTTATCATAGACCCTGCCGGTTTGTTTGAAGTTAGCGAAAGTTGAGAGTATAGCTTTGGATATAATAGTAGGGATTGCAGATCTCAAAATAAGCAATGATCCTGATGTTGTGCTGGTAACGTATTCGCTTGGCTCATGTATTGGCCTGGCGATATACGACCCTGTGGCAAAGGTGGGCGGGTTGCTGCACTACATGCTGCCTGATTCGACCTTGAACAAGGAAAAAGCAAAAGATAGGCCGTTTATGTTTTGTGACACAGGTGTGCCTATACTGTTTAAGTCGTGCTTTCAAATAGGCGCTCAGAAGTCAAGGGTTATTGTTAAAGCAGCGGGAGGATCACAATTGATGGATCCCAAGGGGTTTTTTGATATCGGCAAACGGAATTACGCTTCCTTAAGAAAGATTTTGTGGCGTAATAACGTATTGCTCGAGAAGGAAGACATAGGGGGGAGCGTCAATAGAACTATGAGGCTTAATATCAAAACCGGCGAGGTGTCTCTAAAGGTTTCGGGTATAGGCGAGGTAATGCTTTAGGCAGCGCGACCGAGGGTGTTTTGGGTGGGCGCTTTTGGGGGAGTTTTTATGGCATATAACATAATGATTATTGACGATTCTTATGCCACTCGAGTGGCAATTAGGAAGGTCATACAGATGTCTGGCTTTGAGGTGGGGGAATTTTTTGAAGCAGGAAACGGCCAGGAGGCGCTTTTGCTTCTCGAAAAAAAACAGCCTGATGTTATTTTAACTGATATTAATATGCCTGTGATGGATGGCGTTGCTTTTTTTAAGGAGCTATTGAAACGGCCAAAGATATGCGCAACTCCAGTAATCTTTGTGACTACAGAAGGGAGATTCGATGGGATTGCAGGGCTAAAGGGGATTGGGGCTGTAGGGTATATTACAAAGCCTTTTAAACCAGAAGGTATAAAAAAGATTCTTATAGATGTTTTGGGGGTTCCAGATGGTTCAGCAGAACATACAGACTTTGAAGGAAGTGATTTCTGACGTATTTGCGACCATGTTTTTTCTGTTTCCGGAGTTGTGCGAGTACGATAACGAGATACCGCCGATGCCGGAGACATGTTATCTGGCGAGCATTCCTATAAATGACGCATGTTGGTTGTTTATGTTGATGGGGTCAGCAAAACTAGCGGAAAACATGGCGTATAATTTTATGGGTCAGGATCAGCCGCCTAATGATGCCGAAGTTATTGATGTATTTAAAGAAGCGGCGAATGTGGTTGCAGGGAATCTTTTGACCAGAATACCAGGATGTAAGGGATCACTTGGAATTCCAAGGGTTGGGAAGGCAAAAAGCGTGAGACCTGCCAGGCTTGACGGTAGTGAAGGCGCGATGGTGTTTAATGTTGACGGCGAGTTTTGTATGGTTATCCTGAAAGATGGGAGTCGCGGCAAGTGAGTGATATCAAGGTGCTGATAGTAGACGATTCTGCGGTTGTAAGAAAGATTTTCACAGAAGAGCTTTCTAAGGCGCCAGGTATAAAAGTAGTTGGCTCCGCGCCTGATCCTTATGTGGCAAGGGATAAGATTGTTATGTTAAAGCCGGACGTTATCACATTAGACATTGAAATGCCGCGCATGGATGGGATTACGTTTTTGAAAAAGTTGATGAAATATTATCCTATGCCTGTCATTATTGTAAGCTCATTGACTCCAAGCGGAAGCAAAATGGCGCTTGAAGCAATGGAATGCGGGGCGATTGATGTCCTTGCTAAGCCTAGCGGATCATATTCTGTCGGTGATATGAGCTGCCAGCTTATAGAAAAAATAAAGGGTGCAGCCATTGCAAGAATTGAAAAGGTGAAAGATCGGGCTGCGCCCAGGCAGGATGAAGTGAGGTTGATTACACCAACAAGGGCGCTTCAGCAGACTACGAACAAGGTAATAGCAATCGGCGCTTCTACCGGTGGCACCGAGGCGTTGAAAAGAGTGCTTGTAAAATTGCCGCCGACTTTTCCGGGTGTTGTTATTGTTCAGCATATGCCTCCTAAGTTTACAACCGTATTTGCCCAGCGCCTTGACAGTCTTTGTCAGATTAGTGTAAAAGAAGCTGAAGATGGTGATACGGTTATTCCTGGCAAGGCTTTGCTTGCCCCTGGTAATTACCATATGCTATTAAAGAGGAGCGGCGCTAGATACTATGTAACGATAAAGGATGGCCCTATGGTCTGCTATCAGAGGCCGTCGGTGGATGTTCTTTTTAACTCTGTTGCCGAATATGCCGGCAACAATGTGGTGGGCGTAATACTGACAGGAATGGGCGCCGACGGCGCGCAGGGTATGCTGAAAATGAAACAGGCCGGCGCTGCGACTATCGCGCAAGACGAAAAAAGTTGCGTGGTCTTTGGAATGCCCAAGGAGGCGATAAAACTTGGCGTTGTAGACAAGGTTGTGTCAATTGAGCAAATAGCGCAAGAGATTGCAAACAGTTTATAGAAAAATCAACTCTCATAATAAAAAGAGCCTTTTGTAAAATTGAACATTTTGCAAGAGGGGAAAAAGGTAAAATATGGACGTCAGGCTTATCAATCCATTTATTACGGCTACCATGGAAGTTCTGGGGACAATGGCATTTACAAAAGTGGATGTCGGCAAGCCTTATATAAAGAAGGAGAGGGTCGCCACAGGAGATGTGTCAGGCGTTATCGGCCTTACCGGCTATGCCAATGGCACAATATCAGTCAGTTTTACCGAGGCGTGTATACTTAAAATTGTGTCGAATATGTTGGGCGAGCCGTTTACTTCCGTCAATGCCGATATCAAAGACGCAGTGGGCGAAATAACCAACATGATTTCAGGGCAGGCGCGTAAGTTGCTGGACGTGAATGGTTTTAAGTTTGATGCGGCTATTCCGACGGTCATTGTGGGTAAGAATCATGAGATATCGCATATAACACATGGGCCGATGATTGCGCTGCCATTTAATACCGCAGATGGCCCCTTTACTATAGAAGTTTGTTTCGATAAATAACGATTGGGTTTTGCCTGATTGGAGGATGCAAATATGGGCTTTGATGTTTCTAAGAAGATTTTGATAGTAGATGACTTTGCCACTATGCGCAAGATTGTCAGGAATATTCTGCGGCAGTTGGGCTTTACCAATATACTGGAGGCTGATGACGGCTCTACTGCGCTTGAGGTTTTGAAAAACGAAAAAGTTGACCTTATAATGTGCGATTGGAATATGCCTAAGGTGTCTGGTTTACAATTATTAAAACAGGTAAGAGCAGACCCTAATTTAAAGGATATCCCGTTTCTCATGGTTACAGCAGAAGCGCAAAAAAGTAATATAGTAGAAGCGGTTCAGTCCGGTGTAACAAATTATGTGGTAAAGCCTTTTACAGCAGAGACTATCGCTGATAAATTCAAAAAGGTGTTTGGCGGATAATCCCGAAAAATATTTCATGGCTCAGGTTTTGCAATGCTCTGGATGTATCATCCGGAGCATTGTTGTTTATGGCATAGGAGGCAATAAAGTTATGGAAATAAGCAAAATAAACACTCAGCTTGATCAGGCAAAATATGCCGGGTCTACTAAAAAAGAGGAAAAAAATTCATTCTGTCAATTGCTCAACGAAGTTGTTCGATCAAGAGAAACCACACAGCCTGATCCGCTTGTTTCACAAAAAATAGCTACCCCCCAATTTGATAAACATGACGTATTGTGTCATGATATTAAACAATCCCGCGCAATAGATGAGTCGTTTGCTTTTTTAGACATTTTAACTCAGTATGGAGCAGCCTTGGATGATCCTAATATGTCCTTAAAGGGCATGGAACCGCTTGTAACCGCTATGGAAGAAAAGCTGGGCGCATTTATTACACAAGATGGTTCTGATATTGTCTGTAAGGATGAAGCGCTGTCAAAAATTGTAAACGATATCGCTGTGACAGCTCAGGTGGAAGTATTGAAATTCCGCCGCGGTGATTATGTCTGATTACCAAGAAAACACCATTTACTCTCACAAAGGCACAGAGATCACTAAGGTTTTATTTGATTTTTGCTTTGTGTGCTTTGTGTCTCTGTGAGAGACATTTTATTCATTTCCTCCTTTGTTCTGCAATTCCCCCTTGATTTGTCATTAGTCATGCTATAAAAAATAATGATAAATATAAGGTTAATAGACTGAAGACTGAAGGTTTTTAGGGATAAAACATGTGTGATCACTTTCTTCAATCTTCAGCCTAAACCCCTAATTAGTTACTTCTGTCTTCAGATCAAGAGGTTGTTAATGTATAGAATATTGGTGTCAGACGACGATCCTGAGGTGTTGGAATTCATTAGCGAGGTACTTCAGCGCGCCGGATATGAGGTTGGTACTGCGGCTAATGGACAATTGGCGATTGATGAATTGGACAGCAATTCTTATGACCTTGCTATTACTGATTTAAACATGCCTGAGATAGACGGAATGGCAGTGCTTAATCATATAGTGACAAGGTGTCAAAATACCTTATGTATCATACTGACCGGATATGGAAGCATTCGAGGCTCTGTCGAGGCCATAAAAATTGGCGCGTTCGATTATGTGCCTAAACCGGTTAAGTCTGAAGAGCTGTTGATGATCGTGGAAAAGGCTTTCCGGTACCAGAGTCTGGAACGGGAAAACATGATCTTAAAAGACCAACTGCGCCAAAAATACCGGTTTGAGAATTTTATTGGTAATAGCCCTGCAATCTTAAAAGTCTTTGAGGTAATAGAAAAGGTCGCTGATACCGACAGCACGATTTTGATAACCGGCGCAAGCGGGACAGGGAAAGAGTTGGTGGCGCGGGCTATCCATTATAACAGCCGAAGAAGAAATAAGCCTATGGTGACGATTAACTGCGGCGCTATCCCTGAGGAGTTGCTTGAGAGCGAACTCTTTGGCCACGAAAAGGGGGCGTTTACAAGCGCACATAAAGCCCGTGTGGGACGTTTTGAGATCGCCGATGGAGGCACTATATTCCTGGATGAGATAGGAGATATGAGTCCCAACCTGCAAGTGAAGCTGTTGAGGGTGTTGCAAGAGCAGAAGTTTGAGCGTGTGGGGAGCGCTAAGACCCTTTATGTGGATATCAGGGTTGTGGCAGCGACAAATACTGATTTAAAAGAGGCTATTGCCAAAGGGGCATTTAGAGAGGATCTATACTATAGATTGAACGTGATTCCTATTCATGTCCCACCCTTAAAGGAACGTAAGTCTGATATACCGCTTCTATTGGATTTTTTTATGCATAAGTTCACCAATAAAAAGCATAAGCATATTAAGGGACTTCGCCCTGAAACAGTGGCTATATTGCTCAAATATGATTGGCCGGGGAATGTGAGAGAGCTTGAAAACCTTATTGAACGGCTTGTGATACTTTCAAACAACGAAATGATCGGCACTGAGGATTTGCCGGATAATATGCTGGAAGGGAGTGAAGTGTGTGCTGAATTATTGGATGTGATTATTCCGGAAGGCGGCATACCTTTTAATACGGCTGTAGAGGAGTATGAGCGTCAGCTTATTTTGCAGGCGCTTAATAAGGCCAAATGGGTAAAGAAGAAAGCAGCGGAACTCTTGTGCATAAACCGGACTACGCTTGTGGAAAAGATTAAAAAGAAAAATATTGTGCACCCAAGGATAAATTAATCATAGTGAAGCCAGTCAAAAATATGACGCTAGCCATATAAAAATCTAATCGTTTCTAACCTGCGCAGTAGGGGTACCCCTTGTGGGTACCCGAAATACAGGGCAACCACAAGGGATTGCCCCTACGATATTG